>JBCCKZ010000086.1:0-12729 GCA_039027135.1 Planctomycetota bacterium | reverse complement strand
GGGTGCCGG
This sequence comes from Planctomycetota bacterium, assembly GCA_039027135.1. Taxonomy (GTDB): domain Bacteria; phylum Planctomycetota; class Planctomycetia; order Pirellulales; family Pirellulaceae; genus Rubripirellula. The sequence goes on along the minus strand of JBCCKZ010000086.1, from coordinate 12,720 downwards.
CTGGTTCACGCACTTGTTCTTGGCAAAGTGGCTGGGTGTTGAACCACCAAAGACATTCGAGGATGCCACTTATTCAGATAACATCGCTTTCTCGGCGATCTACAAAGACTGGCGTTCGGTTTCATTATTGGTGATTGCCGCTGCCTTATTCGTTTATGTAGTTCTACTTCAAAGGCTGAGTTTCTTACAAGCTCACAGATTGCTTTTCAATCTTTATCGACGGATGCGAGTTCTTTTGCGTCGGTTACGTCGAATAGCTATCCCAAAACGACAAACAATCATGTTTGCGTTCCTGGCAATCATGATTCCACTCTGTGTATTGCGGAACACGCTAGACCTTCCCGTTCGTTACACCTGGTACCTCATCGCAGCAGTTCTAGCATGCGTTGTACCGTTTGCGATGCTGCTTTTTGCTCAACCAATAGCAAGGATCACGCGTCTTAGCATCTCTTTCCGATTGCCTTTCATCGTGATGACGGTCATCACGTCTATCGCGGCTCTAAGTCTTCACCAGGAGATTCGAGTTGCTGAGTCCCGGTGGAACACGACAATCAGTGAATCGATTTCGATTTGGATTGTCTACCTACTTTCTGGTTGGGTGATCGTATCTCAATCAACGAAGAAGAAACCTTCTTCGATGAGCGTCTCTTGGTTCGGGATTGGCTTTGGCTTTCTATCAGCTCTTTTCAGTTTCCACTCATTGTCCACACACGATCCTGCTATCGCTGCTTTGTCGTTTGTGCGTGATAGAGAAGAATGGCTCGATGGGGAGTGGATTGACAATGCGAGGCATTCGAAGCAGATCATTCAAAAGACTCGGGGCGCCGCACGATTATGGCTTGATGATGAAACCATGCTGGCCATTGATCTCCCTGACAACGGTGGGCAAGAGATAATTGATCACATGGCCCATCTTGGAAACGCGACCAAGTTTGGAGGTGTTCGATTGCGGAACGTGAAACGCGGTCACGACTTATCACCTCTTCGGGCTGCCACTTCGCAAGCCAGACACCTCGCCGTTTTCGAGAGCGAATGGACCGGATTCCACATGTTTCAAGTCGGCGACAAGCTAATGTATCTCTATCTTAAGGATGTGAAGCTTTTTTCGACTGAATCGACGCCCTCGGCACCGGCTTTTCTGTGGATCTCATCAACGCGTTCGACTCGCGAACTCGCCTCGTTTCTAAAGCAAAACTATGCATCGTCACGGTCACTGGGTCTGACACTAGACACTCCGATCACACTCGAGGATTGGTTTGCGATTGTCGACGCGGCAAAGAACACGCGTGTCGATTTGCAGACTGATTCTTTACCGAGTGAATTAAACGAATTACTTCAGACGTCTCCGACCTGGGATCTACAGAACCTGAACGTCGATCTACGGGGCGAGCAAACCGATTTGACAGTGCCACTTAGACTCGCCATGAACCATGGCGCTTGGTTCTTACGCAACTTCGGTATCGAGAGCCGGTCACCTCTCCAGGGCAAACTCTCTCTCGTGGCACCTGCTCTTTCAATGATTTCGCCGAGTTACCTCGGATCGTACGACGTTACCAGCGAAGCACGATCATTTGAATGGATATATGGCGAAGATGACTCATCACGTATCACCCATCTCTGGTTACCTGCATGGCTGAAACTGCATGACGACGTATCGACATTGGTTGAGCTACGCGAGCTTCGATTCGATGTTCGCGGCTACATTCAAAATGTCACTGCACCAGAATTCATTGATCTACGCACGATTCACGGACTAGCCAAACTTGAGAATCTTTATCTGCCGAATTCCGTCGTCTCAGGTTACGACGCCGTACTCTCTTTGCCATCGTTGAAACGGCTACAAATTCGCTCACCAAGCCCAGGACAAAAAACCGGAGACTTCTCGAAAGCAGAGAAGCTCGAGATTTTACGACTCTTCGGCAAGCCGGATTCACGAACGATTAAACAGCTCGCGAACGCACCAAGTTTGAAACGTCTCGAGATCATTGACGATGGATTGAACTTTCAGACGCCGCAAGCGATCTCAAAGCTAGATGCAAAGTTGACCAATATAGAAGTCACGGTGACTCAACCCGAAGACTATAAAGCTGACCTATCCAAGCGTTTCATCAAGCACCTCGAGCGACTTAGAGAAGAGGTACTCGATGAAATTGAAACGTTTAAACCAAATTCAAGGTCCGAGTAGCGATTCTCCGAAGCAACCTTTCCGAACGAAGTACGGCGACTCAAGCTAAACACGCTGTGAATCGAATGCGATTTGATCGATAGGAAGTTCGGCGAATGACGAAGCGTGCACCAGGATTGAAGGACCGTTATCTTGGTTGTTCATGAGCGATCCAAAGTAAACTAAGGATCGAGGGGCTGTTACCTCGAATAGCACGATTGGGGGCATCTAATTGAAAAGTGGAGTTTCGCAACACGGAAAGCGAGCTTGGTGGCGAGTGTGTGCGAGCTGGCTCGCCCCAGCACCCTTGGATGCATGGATCATCGGCAGTGTCCTGCTGATCTGGTTGTGCATGGCGACATCAGTGCTTCAAGGGATTCGTGCCAGTCGACTCGATGCATTCGACCTTCAATTGCCTGTTCTTTCGGCAACGTTCGGAGCTCTCCTGGCGTTACTTCTCTGTTCGTTAGTGGGCAAACCGAATATCCGCAACATCGGACTGTGGTGGGTGACATTAGCTACTGCATGGATATTGCACTTGCATTTTGCAGACTGGCTAAGAATTAAGCCACCAGACTCTCTCAATCGCTACAGCAATCTGGAAGAATTTTCGTATTCAGAGATTCATACTGATTGGCGTTTCATCTCTTCAGCTTTGATTGCGGGAGGCCTATCGCTTTACGTCGTTCTGTACTGCCTATTTCCGCTGCTTCGCATCGATGAGCAGGTACATGCTTCTGCTCGCAACGATGAAAGATTCATTCATCGTGCCCATCGAACAATGGTTGCCAAGCGATTCTCAATCATGGTGGCGTTCCTTACGGTAATGTTTCCATTGAGCATTCTGCGAAATGCCCTAGATCTTTCAGCCCATTACACGTGGTATCTGATCTACATCGTCGTTGCATTTGTGGTACTGATTTGCCTACTGAACCTTGGAAAGTCAATTCGTTTCATCGCAAAAGCGAGTTCTCACCTGAGGTTTCTCTTCTGGACGACATCGCTTGCGACTGTAGGTTCGTGTGTTCACTTTCTTGATCTCGTGAATGCTTATGACGACGCTTTCCTAGCGTCGCTTGGCCAGACTATTTCCGTCGCCGTTATACCGCTTGCGTTTGGTTGGGTGTTAGCATCCCAGCCAGTTCGCGAACAGACATCTCGTCGGTTTGTCTCATGGATTGGTTTACTGAGCATGCTCACCTCCATCTGCATGACCTGTCATTTTCTAATTCGTTACGATCCAGCCATTCCGGCGTTGGCATTTGAAGGTGCTCCTCGCGACTGGCATCTTGATGGTTGGAAAGACCGCGCTGAACAGTCGAGAGTTGTCCGGCAGGCTACGAACCACGCTGCTCGAATGTGGGGACGAGCTGGATCCCAACTTATGATCGATCTCCCGGAGAATAACGGTCAAGAAATAATCAATCAACTAGGTCATTTGCAGATCATACCACCGCCTTGGTCTGTTTGCTTACTCAACGTTAAACGAGACCATGATCTGAGTCCCCTTCGAGGTACCAACTCAACCTATATCGAGTTCGTCGTATCAAATAGCGAGTGGACGGCAAAGCATATGTGGCAACTTGGTGGTGGACTTAAGAGCCTTTGGCTGAACGACTCAAGAATTCTATCAATCGGTGCGAGAACATCTTCGCCTGTTATTCTGAAATTCAATTCGATTGAATCGATCAAGAATCTCAGTGCGCTTATCAATGGAAGTGCTGAAGTATCAAGTTCTACCTCGAGATCTATCAGTGCACCCTTCACTCTACAGGATTGGTTTGCGATCGCAGAGTTGAGCCAAGAAACTAGAGTTTCTGTGTCGGCAGACGATCTATCTGGTGTAGTGGACCGAATGCTTGAGATTCCGAAGTCATGGAAGATGAATGGCTTGCAACTAGATGTTTTTGGTGACGTAGGCGATCCGATTGTGTTTCTCAAATTAGCTATCGATCATGCCGCCGCAATCAAGCATAATTACGCCATCGAGAAGGGTTCACAGCTTGAGGGCAAGTTATCTCTCGCTGCTCCAAACTTCAACGTCTTTGTGACATCCACAGACAACCCTGCCGTTGAGTTGATTGATCAGGTTCGTTCATATGGTTGGTCTTACAGGGAGAACGACGAAGGAAAAATCACGCATCTATGGTGGCCGACTTGGATTCAACTAAACAACGATCTCTCGAAAATAAATGAGCTCCGTGAACTGAGGATTGACAGTCGAGGTTTTCTTCCAGATTCCCTACCCACCAAGGTCGTTGATCCGAGCATCATCCGTCAGTTGGTCAAGTTAGAAAGTCTGTATCTCTCTGATGCGCTCGTAGATGACTACGACGCGATACTGCAATTGCCGGCACTCAAGCGACTGCAAATTCGCTCGCCAGAGTTAGGGCGAAGAATGATCGGTGATTTTTCGAAGGCAAAGCAATTGGAGAGCCTAAGACTGTTCTATGATCCTCCCCTGAAAACACTCAAGCAGCTCGCTGCGGCGCCAGCTCTCAAGCAAATCGAAATCATCGACGATGGATACTCGCTCCGAGTACCACAAGCGATTGCCGATCTGAAAGCTCAATTACCAAATGTGGCGGTCACTGTGATCAATCCTAGGAACTACAAGCCAGATCTATCCGAACGCTTCATCAACCACCGAGAGAAAATCAAGGAAGAAGTGTTACGGGACTTTGAAGCTCACATCGCAAGTTTGAAAGATGAGAAGTGATTTTCGAGAGTTTTGGTCGGCTACGACGATGGCCGAAAGTCTTGGCGACGTTCGCTACCAATTGCCCGAAAGTCTTGGCGACGTTCGCTACCAATTGCCCGAAAGTCTTGGCGACGTTCGCTACCAATTGCACGAGAGTCTTGGCGATGTTCGATACCAATTGCCCCGAGAGTCATGGCGACGTTCGCTACAGCGTGCTCGCCCAGATTGAAGACGCATTCGGTGTTAGACCTGCTCATGGACCAATGGCGGTTCAAGTCCCTTTGCGATAGCGATCTTTAACAATCGGACTGCCGAATCGTCGGCTTCTCGAATCTTCGAGTCCACCGGCTTCCCCGCGATCCAATCCTGCATCAGACGCCCATAAGCATCTGCCTCGTGATCAGTTGCATTGCCACGCCACTCGAAGAGCCCGGTTGGGCTGGCGATTCCTCGAAGCTTGACTTGCCCCAATTCACGCAGGCACTCTTGATGATCAGACGACAGCTCGCTAGCAGCCTCGTCGTCCAACAACATTGACGAACCGAACTCACGATTGATCGATTCAATTCGACTGGCCCGATTCACCACCGGTCCAAACGCCGTCACTTTGACTTGATCGCTCGTTCCAATGCGTCCCGCAACGCCCAAACCTGACGCGATTCCGATCGAGCACCTAAACCTTTCGACCGTCTCCAAGGCATCAAACTGCTTTAGTATTGAGACACCAGTGGCAAACGCTCGCTCCGATGCGTTGTCCTGTTCAATCGGCCAACCCCAGAACCCCATCGCCGAATCACCGTGGTAATCACCGATCACACCCCCATGATCAAGAATCGCGGCCGTCATGATTCCCATCATCTCGCTGACTTCATCGAGCCAGGTCAACAAATCATCACTACGATGTTCGCTCGCCGCCGAAAAACCACGCAGATCGCAAAACAACACCGCGATCTTCGCGGTACGCGGTTCGAGCGACTTTTCCCAATTCGCTTCATCAAACTGGTCCAGCAGTCCCGCGGGAAAGAAAGATCGAACCGCAGCCTGTCGACGTATTAGATTTTGTCGGTGTCGAAGCGAAGTAACCACTTGAATGGTCAAATGCACCCACTTCAAGTCGCGTACAAGATCATCAGGTTGCAGAGACGAAGATGATTGGCCGCAAACATAAACCACGCGAGACTGGGTTGAGAAATCTCGCCCATCAAACATTGGCAAACAAAATGCCCAATCAATCTGCTCACCCATCGTGTACTCCGATGAACGCTCGTCGTCGTCATGTTGCCATACATGCAAGACTCCTTCGCCTACCTCAACGGTTCGTTGTATGAGTCGCTTGGATAATGTCGGCGGAACACCCGATGGAGAACGATTCTGTTGATGTAGAATCTGAGCGTCTTCAATGACAACAATGGCCGTCGCCCATGGCAAACATCGGAAGACCATCGATGTGATTCGCACCATGCATTCATTGTCTGAGGTCGCTCCATCGATCATTTCCGGAAGCGAAGCAAGAACCGCGATGCGATCGTCACTATCGGAAGACTGACGATCAATGAAATTGATTTCAGTCGGCTCCACATCCCAACGCTCGGATGTTCCCATCTGTTCCAGTGGCACCAGCGTTTCGTCAAGTGTCGATGCAATTGGTTCGGGCGTGACCTCAATGGCACCCGCTTGGTGCATGCCAGTGGTCCAAATGAAAGTCGTTTCACCGATCACAAAGTGCTCCCCCGGCACCAACACACATTCGTCCACTTTCGACCCATTGTGATAGATCGGGTTGGTTGCCGAAGGGAGCTTTTCGACGAGTAACTTTCCATCCCCAAGTGATTTAACTTGTGCGTGCGTTCTTGATATTGCCGGGTCCCATGGCACGCGAAGATCAGCTTCCTCGCGCCCCAGGGTAATAGTCAATGCGCCAACGGGCGGTGAGCGACGCCATCGGTTCTGGGACTCCGGTCCCTGCGCGATTAGGTCTGGCATTCTCGATCCTGAATAGTCGCAGCGTACTCGGCAGCCGAAAGGCCAGCCGCCCTGCCCGTGCTAAACGCGGCCTGAAAGTTATACCCGCCGATATAGCCATCGACATCGAGTACTTCCCCCGCGATGAATAACCCGGGAACGATTCGACTTGCCATCGTTCTCGGATCAACCTCACTGAGCGAAACTCCACCGGCGGTGACTTCGGCCTTTTCGAAACCGCGTGTAGTATGGGCCGGGATCGTCATTGCTTTGATCTGTGAGATACACTCTCGACGTTGTTGTTTCGAAAGTTCTGCTATCCCCAAGTTTCCACCAGATCGATTGACGATCAAGTCGACCATTCGATGAGGCAAACCCTCTCGAAGACATCCCGCAAGCGTGTTTGCTTTACCACCACCATTCAATCGGGCAAGCCATTGGTCTTCGTTGACGGAAGGTGTCCAATCGATTTCGAGCCCGCAATCATCGAAACTCTTGAAGCCTGTCATGGTTCCGCTCACATCCATAACCGCCGGCCCAGATAAGCCAAAGTGTGTCAGAAGTACGGAGCTGCGTCGCGTGGTCAACAAACCTTTCTTACCGGGTTGAAGTTCACCACTAGGCAAACGTTTTCTCACCGACACGGAGGCATCATCGAATGTCATTCCAGACAACGCTCGCAAATCATCCTCACCACCAACAATCGGTACCAAAGCAGGTCGCGGTCTTACAATGGTATGGCCCAGTTTTCGAAGCCACTCATAGGCATCACCTGTGGTACCCGAACCGGGCCAACTCTTGCCACCAGCGGTGACAATGACGACGTCAGCCGAGAGTGTTCGGTCATCCAAGAACACCTCGAATCGACCATCCGACCCAAGACAAAGGTCGCGTACTGGCGAGCGAGGCAGCAACTCGCAACCAGCGTTGATCATTTGGTTGTACAGAGCGTTGCGAACGTCGGCGGCTCGGTCAGACTGAGGGAAGATCTTGCCGGTGTTCTCTCGCTTCGTGGCGACGCCGAGACTGTGAAACATCTCTACCACCCGTTGAGGTGGGAACTTGCCGACGGAGGGCTGAAGGAAGCGTTTCGCGTGACCGAACGTCGCAGTAATGCCAGCCGGGTCGGTGTCTTGAGTCAAATTGCACCGCGTTCCACCGGACATCAGGATTTTGACTCCAGTTTTGGCGTTTTTTTCGACGACGGTTACCTGAGTGCGATCTCCCGCGACTGCATATGCAGCCATCATTCCGGCAGCTCCCGCGCCAATTACCAGGATGCGTTTTGGAGCAATCGAATTAGGATGGTTCATGGTGCACGAATGGGGATCGGTCAAATTTGCCACAGAGTAGGTCCTTCGGAGGGAAGGAATTCAATCCCGGCAGGGTTTTGTATTCTCGCCGAAGGCTCCTGTCTCGTCACTTGGATTCACTCTAGATGTCATGAGCGCCGCTGCTTCGTCCGCCTTCTCGGTTTCTGATGCAAGATCATTGATCAAAGGATTGGGGAAGCCCAAGCCTTGGGTCTACTGGACGGATTTTCTGCTTTCCATTTTGGTGGGCCATGCAGCGATCGGTGGCGTGGTTCATTTACTGCGAGACCAAGGTCATCCTATCGCCGAAGTATGGCACATTGTCGTCCCGCTTTATGTAGTCGTCATCGTGCTTTACATGCGGGCGGTGATGTTCATCCACGAGTTGGTTCATCTACCCAAAAAGGGATTTCGAGGTTTCCGTTTCGTTTGGAATGCCCTATGTGGAATTCCACTATTCATACCATCGTTCCTGTATTATCCCCATGTCGACCATCATCGTCGACAGCACTACGGGACTGAACACGACGGCGAATACCTGGCACTGTCTCACCACGGACGCTGGATGATTGTCGGATTCATTCTCCAGGCTTTGTTGATTCCGCTTCTGGGCTTCTTTCGCTTCGCCGTGCTGAGTCCGATTTGCTGGTTGATCCCCGGTGCGAGGACATTTGTCCACCGTCACGCTTCAACCATGCTCGTCGATCCTTTCTACGAGAGGACGGATCACGGCGACCAATTGATGCGAACGGTCGTGCTTCAAGAGATGCTCTGCTTTGCGTGGGCGATGGTCTTCCTATTTGCTTGGTACCTACGCACGGGCGAATGGTTCAATCCAATGTGGTTGATCGGCTATTCCGTTTCCGTGGGCCTGTTAGTGCTGAACGAGATTCGAACGCTGGGTGCCCACCGCTGGACAAACGCTGAAGGCGAAATGTCGTTCGAGGAACAACTCCTTGATAGCGTGAACTATCCCCATGCCCCTTGGATCAGCGAGCTTTGGGGGCCCGTGGGAACTCGATACCATGCCCTGCATCACCTCTTTCCGAGTTTGCCTTACCATGATCTCGGTAAGGCACACCGAAAGCTGGTAGCTGGACTACCTGAAGATTCACCGTATCACGAGACAATTGCTCCCAGCCTGACAAGCGAGATTCTGGCTCTATGGCGTCGAGCAGCTGGCAGCGAACCGGAAAGAGTTACGACGAACGCGAATCGCTCTAGCCTTTCATCTGGCTGATTTGCTATCGACTCGGGGTGTTTACCTCGAATTTCCGAAACGAAGATCGCTCAATACGACCGACACAGTGTCGACTTTCCGTCGTCCTGTTCGCCTTTTTGATGGTCATCTTTTCGGGCTGTCACTCTCTCACTAGCGGTGCAAAACGCGACGACTTCGATCCGATTAACGCATCCAAAAAGGGAGTGAACGCGGGCAATTCTGCTCGTCAAACGGATCCCGCAAAGTGCATTCTTGAAGTCCGATTGATTTCAATTGACGCAAGTCGATGGAATCAACGAGCGGCAACAGAGCTTTGGAGAAGCGTCGATGAAACGGTGATCGATGCGGAAGTCAGGAGTACTTGGAATCGAAATGGTTTTCGAGTCGGACAGATTCAATCTCAAGAAGAGGTTCAAACTGACTTTGAAATGCTCACCGAACACCAGAACATCCTGGATGACTTCTTTGCTGATGCCGGCGTGGATGCCACGCAACTGTCCAATCGAAAACCGATCATCATGGATAACGGGCGTCGGTATGAGCATCCCGTGGGACCTCCACGTCCAGGATCAGACGTCTACTTGTTCCGCAAGAACATAGGACCTCCCGAAGCAAGAACACTCAGCGGAGGACAATGTCTATTCGCCTTTCGAGCTGATGGAGATCTCGACAGTGGAACTGTTCGCCTGAGGATTGCTCCCGAGATCCAATACGGTCGAGTCAAACAGCACGTCACGCCCTCCGATACTGGCATGCGAATTGATCATCGTCGACAAAGTTGGCCGCTCTCAGGAATGGCCATCAACTGGACAGCAGGCTTGGGCCAATCCCTTCTGATCACTCCCGAAGCACCAACGACTGAGACGTCGATACCTCTGGAAGAATCCGTACAACTTGTTGACCGCATGCTCGGCCGCGTCGACGCTCAAAGGAGATCTTCTTGGTGGGCCATGCTGATCAAAGTTCGGCAAGTCCCTCAGCAATAGCTATCGAGGGCAAACTTTCACGCGGCGACACGCGTTTCTTTTACGTCATTGACTAGATCTTGCAAGAAACCAAGTAGGTCAACCCGCTCGTGATCAAGTTGATGATTCTCTCGAATGGTCTCCCACGCGGCCAACGACATTCGTCGGCGTAGATCCTTATCAAGGATTAGACGTTCAATGAGCTCAGCATGATGTTGTATGTCGCCTGGCTCAAATAGGAAACCATTCACACCCGATTCAATGAAATCGACCAGCCCACCACAGCGTCCCGTAACGACCGGCACACCTTCAGCCATCGCCTCAATGAGCGCAACACCGAAGGCTTCTCTTTGTCGAGTTCTCGGTCCAATTTGATTGTGTGCGGTGAAGACGGCCGCGGCTCGTCGGAGTTCATCGCCCTTCTTTAGATCCACAGCACCATGCATGTTCACGTTCTCGGTCAATCCAAGGCTTGAACACTTCGCATCCACCGCCTGGCGAAGCACTCCATCACCCGCAATATCCAACTGCCATTCCGGATGCCCTTTGACAATCTTTGAAAACGCTTCCGTTGTTTCAACAGGTCCTTTAAAGTCCACTAATCGACCCAAGAAAAGCAAAGAACACGATTCAAGATCAATCAGCGGTGGATCATGCGAAACGGGGACCCCAAAACGTTTGATGCGAATTCGATTGGGATTGATTTGAGCTGCTAGCAGCTGATCGCGGGTGAAGTTCGAGTTAGCGATGAAATGAACATTCGAGGGAAGCTGAGAAACCCTTGCGAGATAGTCGCTCGGATGCAGTCTCTCCCCGGTACGTTCGTTGCATACATCCCAAACGATGTCGTAACCGTGAGCATGTACCAGAATCGGAATATCAAGCCGACGCCAGACCCTTTCAAACTGAATCGCATAGTCCACAAAATGCACAAACACGACGTTCGCTTTGGATTGCTCGATGACACCAAGCATCCACTCTTCTCGATGTTGCTCGTTGGTTCGTGACCTGTTCCCCAAGAACTGCGTAATACCGGATGACTCCATCCATCGTGAAACACGCGGCACTTTACGTGGAACGATTTTCGTGCCGTGAGGCAAACGGTCGTCGGATGCAACCACACTGCGACGCTTGGGCTGGTTCCGTCCATCATCGATATTGACGACGATCGACTCAGCCAGCATGTCGCGCATTCGCCGCATCCACACGTGGCTTGGATACGTTTGTCCCATGCCCAGAAAGGCGACACGCAGCTCAGACATCACGTTCCCACAAAGCTTGAGATGATGCCCAATGGCGAGGCGTACGACGCCTCGATCACCAGCACTAGTATCTCTTTGGGTTCTTCAAACGCCTGGGGGACCGCTCAAACCCCTTTTCTAAGCTCATTGAGCGAAGAGAGTTGGTTGAGAGATAACGTTTCCTACACCTTAGGTGATCGTCTGTTTCCCAACGAACCTTCAGTCGACTTGGTTGTTTCACCGTTGACTTCCAGAGTCCAGTGCACCTACGACTCAGGTCTGAGTGTTGCATTCGTTCACAACCCATCGAAGATCCATGATCATCAATCCAATCAAGTATCGCACCTGTGAGGTCACTTGGCGAGAAACGAAAACAAAGCTGAGGTCTTATCGCAAGGACCACATCACTCGATCGCTCAAACGCGGGCACTACTACGAAGATGAGTTCCTGTCTCATATCGCGGATACCTATGGCGGTCCCGGCATGTTTGTCGATGTGGGTGCCTTTGTCGGCAATCACCCAGTGTTCTACGCGAAGCACTGTGGCTGTGATGCCGTGGTTGCTTTTGAGCCGTTCCCCGAGACCTTTCGGTTGCTACAGCACAATGTTTCACGTAACGAATTGGACAAAAAAGTCGTTTGTGTGAACAAAGCTCTGGGCGATGCACCCGGCCATCTCAAGATGTTGATTCATGATCGTCGCAACCGAGGCATGAACCGAATCGATCAAGCGGGAGACGTTCGTGTTGAAGTCAGCACGTTGGATCGTGAACTAGCCGGCAACTCAATGCCAATTCGATTTTTGAAGATCGATGCCGAGGGCCATGGATTGGAGGTCATTCATGGTGGTCGTGAAGTCATTCTGAAACATCGTCCCGCGATTGCAATCGAGGTCGAAGGTGACACACTCGAGCCGGTGACGCATTTGCTTGGCGAAATGGGATACGAAGCAAAAGGTGTGCACAATGGAACTCCGACCTGGATCTTCGAATCTGAGTGATTTGTTCTCAGGCTCGTGCTTTGTCTCGTTTTGATTGTAGGGTTTGAGTGCAGCGGAAGCCGCCAAGGCTTTCGGTGGTTATGACCTGCTTTAGCGTCGAACACCAAAACTCTTTGGCGGCCTGTCGATTTAATGACATCCGTGAAATCAAT
>JBCCKZ010000085.1:0-12760 GCA_039027135.1 Planctomycetota bacterium | reverse complement strand
ACCGTGGCATCGCTGGTTCAATTCATCGATGGTTTGCCATTCAAACCCGGCTATCGGCGCTTCCGAATCCGTGACGTTGATGGCGTCGACGACTTTCGCAGCATGTACGAGGTGGTCTCACGTCGGTTTCGCCGACTTTCCGATGAGGGTGATTCGTTTCCTGATATTCTCTTGATTGATGGCGGGAAGGGGCAGCTCAATTCCGCCATGGCAGCCTTCCGAGATCAGGATATTGAGCCGCCCACAGTCATTTCATTGGCCAAACGAGAGGAAGAGATCTTTCGTCCGGGAGTCAGCGAATCGATTCAGTTGAGCCGCTCTTCCTTCGCATTGCGATTACTTCAATACGTTCGCGATGAATCCCACCGATTCGCTCAACACTATCACCACATCCTGCGAAACAAATCGACATTTGATCGATGAGGTGAGTTTCGATACTAATCGGCAATACGAAATACTCTATCTGCGTAGGTTAGCTTGCCTTTCCCGGATGCCCAAACGCGAGAGCCAACCCTTGCTACCAATGCCGAACCTTGATTCGCTTCGGTGAAGCGTCGATGGGCTGCTAACGAGGCCTTATTGAAACGATTGATGCTGCAATAGACACGTTTGTCTTCTTGCTCCGAAAGCACTTGGCCAAGCAGCCTTCGATAAACACCTTGGCCTCGGGCTTCCTTTTTAATGGATGCGGCGAAAAGCCAAACTTGATAGTCACGCAGTTCAAGACGAACACCAAGCTCGCTCTCGGTGAATTCTCCGGTAGCGATCCAAACGCCACCAAGAATTTGGTCGTTGTCGCTGATCAAGTATCCGGTCGCGTTTGGAAACTGGCTCGGGTCACCTACAAAGGTAATGTCGGCAACAGCCTTGATTTGCTCATCGGTGACACACCGGGTAACGCGAAACGCATCACTCGACGGAGTGTCGAATTCCTGAGCAGCGGTTAGTTGCAAAACAACGAAAGGCCGAAATCGCATCCACGCTTCGGGGATGATGCGATTGAAAATAATTCCAATCGTATAGAGCCACCCTCGACCCCTCATCTTCCTCAGCCCTCTTGGGCCAATAGCACCAGGAACGCCTGGACATATTTTTCAACCGTTTCCTTCTCAACCGTTGCCCACTTGGATGAGCGATGCCGTAGGATCGCAAGCTTGAGCGATTCCATGGCATCATTAAGGTCTTCTGGGACTTCAGGAAGCCCTGCAAATGGCTGGATCACTTCCGCGTCCGCACCACCCTCGGGTGCATTGACCTGACCTGTTGTTCCTGATTGGCCCGGCATCGGCTCGGATTGGTCACCGAAGTCAGCATTCTCGTAGAACGGGCCACTCGTTCCGCCAGCGTCATCGTCGTACTCACGGACTCGACCGTCGCCTTGAGCCGGTTGGGTTGAGTCTCCGTCGACTGGTGCCAAAGCCGCATCTACATCTTCGTCGACCTCGACTGAAATAACCTGACTATCCGTTGGCCGATCGTTGGCGACGGCACCATGAGATTCCCATCGCTGTGTCCTCATTTGGGAGACCGACCACCCTTCTTGGACTGCACCTTCAAGCCAAAGTGATGCGTCATCCCAATCGAGAGCGGCAAAAAAGTGACTCCAATACAAACCGTCGAACTGGTGTCTTGATTCTCCAAAGCGATCGTAGACTCGTCGCAGTCTACCAATATGTGGCGCCGTCACACCGCCGACTCTCCGTACCCAAGCTTCATCGCTGTACGCGGTCACCGGAGCATCCGCATCCATCAGCGTGCGCCGCCATTCCGAGATGATCTGGCCCTTGTCCCAGTTCGTGCTGCTTATCAATTGGTTCCATTGGCCAACAAACGGAACAGCTAGTTCAAGGTGCTCCTGAGAGGTTTCTTCCTCCGGAGACACGAGAGAGTCTTCTTCGGCTCTAGAATTCTCCTCCTGCGTGTCAGCGTGATCGGTGAGTGATTGGGCTTCGTTCGATTCCTTTTCGTCCAAGCTCATGAGCGAATAACGTTGTCCTTGCGGGGCTGTGACGGAGATTCACGAGATCCAAAAACTTGAAGATCGCGCTAGCGGAAGGTTAGTTGCTAGCAAATCAGAGCACGAGCATCGGATCGACGGATTGACTCAAACACTGGAAATCTCCGAGCGGATTGTGATGCCAGGTGAATTGGCGATGTGTGGATAAGGTGTTCGGCATGTATCGATTGCCGAGGTGAAGTCACAAATCTGAACTGGGCAATGGCTGCGCGTTTTGATATTTCTCGTCATGAAACAGGCACCTTGCCTTGAGTTCCACTCGCTGTCGTAGGCTACCTTGCAAGCTGTAACTTCGTTTTCGAAACGTCTTAAGTACCTGAGCTACCGGCTGCTTGCGGTAGGTTGCTGGCTCCTTAAATGCACCTGTCGCCACAAAATTCACAACGGTTCGATGGACCGACTGAGGCGTGAAGGTCGAGGGTACGTTTATGCGATGCTGCACGCGCACCAGATAGCCGGATGCATGTACGGAGATCGGGGTGCGGTCGCCATGGTGAGCCGAAGCGATGACGGTGCGATACTCGTACCCACGCTAGAGATATTCGGGAAGACGGCTATCCGTGGAAGCAGCGGCACGGGCCGCAAGGGAGGTGCCGCGGCGTTGGTTGAAATGATCCGAGCGGCAAAAAGCGGTCGTGCCGCCGTGATTGCGGCTGATGGCCCCAAAGGGCCTCGCGGAAAAATTCAGCCGGGCGCGGCGCTCTGTGCTCAAAAGGCAAAGGTTCCCATCGTGCCGGTCATCATTGTTCCTAACCGGCGATGGATCATGTCGAAGACTTGGGACCGAATGCAGATCCCCAAGCCTTTCACGTGCATTCACTTCTATTTCGGTGATCCCATTGAGGTCGATGCTCAAGCGGATCTAAAAGACATCATCGGTTCGCTTGAAGCGACCCTCCATAAGATCGAACATCAATATGATCCCAAGGAAAGGCCGGAACCGTTTGGTGAAGAGCAAAGGCGGCTTAAGGCCGCATAGGCATTTCTTGCGAGATCGATGTTCGTCGTACCATCAGCTGACAGCACGACGAACATTTTCAATGCCTCTACAAAAGGTCTTCGATCTTCTTGGTCAATTCAGGCTTGTCGGGACGAACGCGTGGTGAGAAGCGTGCCACCGCGTGTCCCTCTCGATCAATAAGGAATTTCTCGAAGTTCCAGCTGATCGGGCCGTCACCGGCAGGCTGGAGATCTTTTGAGGTGAGCTGTTTGTAGATTGGAGCCGCTTCATCACCATTGACTTCCACCTTGTTCATGATTGGAAAGGTCACGTCGTACTTGGTGGAGCAGAACTCTTTGATTTGGCTGCTGGTACCTGGCTCTTGCGAACCGAACTGGTTGCAAGGGAAAGCGAGCACCACGAAGCCCTTGTCTTTGTAATCGTTGTAGAGCTTTTCGAGCCCGGCGTACTGTGGCGTCAGCCCGCAACGGCTCGCCGTGTTGACGACGAGGACGACTTTGCCTTCGTAGTCTTCCAAATCGACCTGCTCGCCATCAATGTTCTCCATTTTGAAGTTGAGATCACATTCGGCGCTGTCGTCAGCTGAAACGCTTGAGGCATTCATTCCAAGGGTCAGGGCAAGAGGAAGGATGAGAAGGAGGGATGGTCTGAAAATTCGATTCATGGGAGGGATGGGGTTTAGGTAGGAAAATCAGCTCAGGGATACTTTAGCCACCCTGCCAATGGCAGGGTCGGAAAGCTTCCTCGAATTGCCAGTCTGGGAAGAAATTCCCCCAGTATTCTTGACTCGCCACTACCCACCGGCGACGCTATGGGATCAATCCGATGGCACCGCGATGTTTGTTTGGTGCTGACCGCGAAGTTCTGCACCACGCACTAAGTTGCCTCCACGATGGAAAATCGAAAAACACTTCTCATAGCAGGGATTCTCACTCTTGTGGCGGCGGGCATCGGCTTTGCCGTCCGTGCCGGCTTGCTCGATGTTTGGTCGACCAAGTACGGCTTTACCATGACCGAGCTCGGTCAGATCACGGGAGGTGGCCTTTTAGGTTTCGGCCTTGTCATTCTTGTGGCCGGACTCCTTATTGATTTCATTGGTTACAAGACGCTGCTTGTTGCCGCGCTCGCTTGTCATGTGATTTCTGCTGTGATGCTCTTCACAGCGACTCCCGTCTTTAACGCTGCCGGGAAAGACGCGGTTTACATGATTCTCTTTTTGTCCGCGTTCATCTTTGCTGTGGGTAATGGCATCTGCGAAGCCGTCATCAACCCGTTGACTGCAGCCATCTATCCGGATGAAAAAACCCACTACCTCAACATTCTTCACGCGGGATGGCCTGCGGGACTCGTGATCGGAGGGCTGATTGTCTTTCTGAAGGCCAGTATCGGTTGGGAAATTCTTCTAGCGACCTACTTGGTTCCGACAGCAATTTATGGCTTTTTGGCACTGAGAGAGAAGTTCCCAGAAACCGCAGCCCAACAAGGTTCGATTTCGTATGGCGGAATGTTCGTGAGCCTGATTGGTCCCTTCTTTGTGATTTTATTAGTCGCCCATGCATGCGTCGGCTACGTTGAACTTGGGACGGATAGCTGGATCAACAAAATCACATCTAGCATTCTTTCTAGTGCTGCACTGGGAACGGCTCTGTTCATCTATGCGTCTCTGCTGATGACCGCGTTACGATTTTTCGCTGGGCCGATCGTTCACAAGATTTCTTCACTTGGTCTGCTTCTTCTGAGTGCCATTGTTGGTGCGACAGGGCTTTACCTGATCAGCATCGGCAATAGCGTTCCTTTTATGTTCTTTGCCATGACGGTCTACGCCTTCGGCAAAACCTTCCTCTGGCCGACGATGCTTGGGGTGGTTGGTGAGCGATTCCCGCAGAGTGCAACGGTTGCGATGGGTCTAATGGGCTTTGTCGGTATGGTTTCTGCCGGAGCACTTGGCGGACCTGGGATCGGCTACAAACAAGATTACTTCGCCTCGAAGTTTCTTGAGGAAAACGCTCCACAGACCTTTGAGCGTGTTAAAGCGCCAAATGCGTCAGGCTTTCTCATGTTTCCAGAGGTTCAGGGTATCGATGGTTCAAAAGCTTCGATGCTGGCGGACAACGGAGCTTTAGTCTTGGCCGATGCTGAGATAGCTGGGGAAGAAATCAATAGCGATCGCTTCGCCGGCCTTCGCTCGCAGCTTGAATGGTGGGAAGCCAACAAAGGTTCGGCCTCGGAGGATGCCCAACCCGTTGGCGAGGCAACGCTTCATGGGAGTCGAATGGCGATTCGTATGACGGCACTCGTTCCCGCAACCATGGCAGTGCTGTACCTCGTTCTTCTTCTCGGCTTCAAACGTTCTTCGCAGGAAGATTCAGTGACGTCTGCTAGCAGTGAAGCCGGGTCGACAGCCTAGATAGCCCTAGCGTGCAACACCACAGCAAACTTGCATCATGCAAGACAAGAACGACGCGTTAGCAAGTGGGTTTCTCAAAACACTAGCCGGCGCGGCCGGCTTTTACTTCGCCGCAACTCTGTCTTAGATAGCTCGTTACCGTGTTGTTCAACGGGACACATCGATCCTCACCCAATTGGCAAACCTACTTCTTAACCAACGCCCAATCGCGGCGTTGGCGGCTGCTGGGAATGCCCATCTTCTTTCGGTATTTGGTGACTGTTCGACGGGCTACTGCCATGCCTGCTTTCTTGAGCTCGTCGACCAAACGCTCGTCGCTGTAAGGCTCGCTCTTGTCTTCCTTATCAATCAACTCTTGCAGCTTGATTCGGATCGTATCCCAAGCGACATCTTCGCCGTCTTCGGTTTGAGTGCCACCGACAAAGAATCGCTTCAAAGGCAAAATTCCTCTGGGCGTTTGAATCCACTTGTCGTCGACAGCGCGACTGACCGTCGTTACATGAACGCCCACCTTGTCAGCGATCTGCTGCATCTTCAATGGCTCAATCGCCTCGGGCCCCTCGTCCAAGAATCGCTTTTGATGCTCAACGATCGCTTGAGCCACCCTCGTCAAAGTGCTGCGACGCTGCTCGATTGAATCAATCAACCACTGGGCGCCGTTGATTTTGTTCTTGATAAACTCACGTTCTTCTGGTGATGCAGTCTTATCCTGCAATCGCTGGCGGTAGTAATCACTGATGAAGAGCCTCGGCACGCGTTCGTCGTCAAGTCGCACTTTGTACTCGCCCGAATCGCCCTGCTCGAGCACGATGTCAGGAGTCACATTGGGCACGTAGGTCTCCATGAACGCCGCGCCCGGCTTGGGATTTAAATTGTGTAGTTCCTGGCGAAGTTCTTGGATTCGTTCGATCGAGAATCCCGTTGCTTTGGCAACCTGAGGCAGACGATTTTCCGCCAAATCCTCGATGTGACCGCCGATCAAGGTACGAAGGTCTTCGTAGTCCTTCGCGGTGGAATCGAGTTGTTTGATGAGGCATTCGGACAAAGATCTCGAAGCGATTCCAATTGGCTCCAAAGATTGAACGACACGCAACGCCTCTTCAGCACGTTCGCGATCTTCTGGTGAATGACCGGCAGGTAAAAGGTCCATCACTGGTGTCTTCAGATACCCGCCGTCACGAGCATCCAGCGTGCTAATAATCCGCTCGGCGATCTGCTCGACCACGTCACAAATGTCTAATTCGTGGAGCTGATGCAGCAGGAAATCATTCAGCGAATCAGGCCTGGAAACCGCGTTGGCCATCAAATCGTGTCGTCGATCGGCCTCTTCAGCCATCCGATTGGCCGAGCGTCGGAACGAGTCGTCAAACGTGCTCGGCATCTCGTTAATCATATTTTGGAGACGCTCAAAATCCTCCGCGTTGTCGCGGTCGTTATCGACGACCAATTCCTTTTCGTTGTCGCTTCTGGTGTCCGGCGAAACTTCTTCCCCAGCCTCTTCTGGCGCGTTGGGGTCGTTTTCCAACTGCTCAAGCAGCGGGTTCTCGTTCATTTCTTGCTCAACGCGCTCCTGCAATGCCATCGTGGGCATCTGCAGAATCTCCATGGACTGGATCATCCGCGGAGCGAGCTTTTGAGATTGAACCTGGCGGGCCTGGAGGCCCATCGACATCCGCATCAAATCAGTCCGGAAAGAATAGCCGGGAACCCGCGAGTGGGTGCAAACGGCGCACCGCCTGCGAATTCCGTTCCGGACATTATAGCTTTTGTCGACCGGTCAACGCATCAGCGATCATCTCGCGATTTGCATGTTCTAGGACACTTCCTGCCGTGATCCCCCGTGCCAGACGCGTGATATTGACGGGAAACTCCGACAAAACGTTGCTGATGTACAGAGAAGTGCCGTCGCCTTCGACCGTCGGATTGGTCGCCATAATTATTTCTGAAAAATTGCCGGTTCGCACCCGTTCAACCAAGGCATCGATCGTCAATTGATCAGGACCTATCCCGTCCAAAGGGGCGATGCGGCCCAGCAGCACGTGGTAGAGCCCGCGGAAAACGCCCGCCTGCTCCAGACTCATCAAATCGCGTGGCTGCTCGACGATGCAAAGCTGCGTTGTATCTCGGCTCGTGTCCCGGCAAATTCCGCAAATTTCCTGCTCCGATAGGTTGAAGCATTGGCTGCAATACCTCACGTCTTTGCGTACTTTCTCGATCGCTTCGGCCAGGGCGAGAGCCTCCGCCTCATGCACACGAAGCAAATGAAAGGCGAGACGTTCGGCGCTCTTGCGTCCGATTCCCGGCAGCCGACCGAGCTGTTCGACGAGGTGAGCCACTGGCCCGGATGCGTCGCTCATCTTTGTTCTTAACTGTTGCCCAACAACGATGTCAGGCTGTCGATGCCTGGAATATCGATGCCCATTTCGTCGGCGATCGCTTTAAACTTCGCCCCTAACATCTCTTTCGCTTTCGCGGCAGCCACGTTGGAAGCCTCGATGATCGCCGCCTCTTGTTCCTGTCCCGCGAGCTCCGGGTCGATCTTGATGCCTTGCATCCGACCAACGCCGTCAAGCGTAACTTCCACTTTCTCGCAGGCGGATGAGCCGGTCACCCGTTCGTTCTTGTGATCCTCCTGGATCTCGGGCAGTTTCTCCATCAATTTCGGAACCGCAGATGCCAGCGATGCTAATTGCCCAAGGTTGCCAAAATTTTTGAACATGGTGGAGATCAATGCGGGGAATCGAAGGATTGCGGAACTATGCCGCCGCCTACATAGTCTAGAAATTCATCAATCGTTTCGTCCACCGAGCTAAAGCTATTCTGAGATGAGCTGTTTCGAGGCCAGCGGAGCGGAGCGTCGAGGAATGACGCTGATCGAGCTGCTGGTGGGCATCAGCATCATCGGCATCCTCATGTCATTGTTGTTGCCCGCCGTCCAGACCGCTCGCGAGTCCGCCCGGCTGACCCAATGCCAAAATCGCCTGCGGCAGGTCGGTTTGGCGCTGCAAAACTATCATTCGGCCTACAAGACATTCCCGGCGGGCAGTCGAAAGTCGGGCCCCAATGGGTTTTGGTGGGGGATGATGCCGCCACTCCTTCCGTTCATGGAGCAATCACAACGCTATCAGAATATCGATTTCAAGTTCGGTAGCTGCGGCGAGATGCTCAAGTCGTTGCAGATCAACAACGCGAACGATCCGGCGTCACTACCCATTCAAACACTGCTCTGCCCCAGCGATCCCCAATCCGGACGTCAAACGCTGACGGGACCCAACAGCACGATCCCGCTTTCGGGTGATGTCGGCATGGTGAGCCCCATGAATTTCTTTGGCATGGCGGGACGCGTGGATTTCGATACGACGAACGCGTTTTCGGGTTGCTCTGGTATTCGTGATGGGGACGGCGTCTTCTTTACCGACTCAAACATTCGCGTTCGCGATATCACGGATGGTCTGGCAAACACGCTTTGGCTGGGCGAACGAGGAATCCCAAGGGACCTGGGATGGGGTTGGCCGATGTGTGGTGGCGACGAATGCGAACACTACATCACATCCACGGCCGGTCTATATCCGGGCAATTACGTAGAGGACGAGTACTACAATCACCTGCAGCACTATTGGTCATGGCACAAAGGTGGAGTGAATGTTGGCATGGCAGATGGTTCAACAAGGCACATGCACTACTCAATCAACTTCGAACTCTATCAAGAACTATCAACACGCGACGGCAACGAAGTACTGACGGGATTCTTTGACTAGACAGTGCCCCAAATTGAATGGTGGGACAAACTTCCCGACACGTTCGAGCCTAGCTACCCCCGGGGAACTTCGATCCCGCGAATCATCGACGTCAACTCATCATCGACTTTGCGTCCCTCAATCTCGGCTTCAGCGGTTAGTTCAACCCGGTGTCGGAGTGCAGGAACCGCAACCTCGACGACATCATCCGGCACAGCGAAATCACGACCATTGAATGCGGCGAGTGTTCGAGCAGATTGCATCAACGCCAAGCCAGCACGCGGTGAAGCTCCCATATGGAATGATGACCATCCACGCGTCGCGCGGACCATCTTGTTGATGTAGGCGATCAACTCATCTGCGATCTTCACTTCACCGCAAAGCCGGATCACCCGAAGAATCTGTTCGGGGTTGGTTAGCGTCATCAGTTCTTTTTCCAATCGCTGATTTAAATCGACCTGCTTCGAATGCAACTTGAGTATTTCCGCTTCCTCCGCTTCCGCGGGATAATCGGCAACCAACTTGAACATGAATCGATCCAACTGTGCCTCTGGAAGGCTGTAAGTCCCCTCGCTTTCAAGTGGGTTTTGCGTTGCCAAAACGAGGAACGGCCGGGGAACAGGATGACTGGTCCCATCGACCGTGACTCGGTACTCCTGCATGATCTCCAGGAGTGCCGCGTGGGTCTTAGCGGGAGACCGATTGATTTCGTCAGCCAAGAGAAACTGCGTAAAAACAGGCCCCGGTCGAAATTCGAACTCGCTTCGCTGCATGTTGAACACGGGTGCCCCGGTGATGTCAGAGGGCATCAAATCCGCCGTGAACTGGATGCGCCCAAAATCACATCCCAACACCCGTCCGAGTGTTCGAACAAAAAGTGTTTTGCCGAGACCGGGAACGGACTCGATCAACACATGCCCTCCTGAAAACAGGGCGGTTAGCGTTCCAAGGACGAGCTCGTCTTGTCCCACGTAGAGCTTTCCCACCTCAGCTGAAATCGCCTCGTAAAGCTTGCGAACGGGAGCGAATCGTGGCGACAGGTTTTCGGATTGAGGATTGGCCGCCGGTGGTGGCGGATCGACCGTCGGATTGGGATCGTCAGAGCTCAATTAGCTTCTTTCGTTGTGGAGTGTCGTTTCGGGAATATTAACTAAAAAATGAACCATTTGAGACGACGTGCTCAAGGCCCTGCTTCGAATGGTCAAATGGAAAAGCACAATCCCTCCCTCTGGGAGAATCAGTTTTGCCACTGTCCTCCATCACTCTTTTTCTGTCTGACCAAAGTTCTTGAAACGGCGACGAAACTCTTGAATCCGACTTCGCGCGAACAATAGGCCACCGCCTCTCTGCATCATCGTTGCGACCGCGTCGATGTGGACGGCGAAGTCTTGGGTATCAGCCAAGACCAAACGCTTCGGTCTTCCAAAAATGGGTAAGAGGCGAAGACAAACAACCAAACCAAGCAATAGCGAGTGAATCGTGACAAGGCTAAGCGGCCAAACCGTAAGTACGTCCAGCCCAGGTGATTTCAAAGTTCCACCGCTGTACTGAGACACGGGCAGGTCGCTGTACTGGGTTCTCGCAAAACCGACGGTGGGGTAGTTTCGATCGGCCATGGGATCACCGGAAACGCGTTGCTCGCGACGCTCCAGCAGATCCGAAATCAAGTCGGCGGCCAAGCTGGCTCCTTCCTCGGAACTCAACGCGTAGTTGGTAAGCTGGCTTCCACCACCTACAACAATCACTCGACTGTTTTCCCAATCTGGCGAACTAATCTCCGCGACTCGGACAAGCTCTCCAAGCTTGCCTTTTGCTTCAAAGACAATTTCAGACGAACCAACCTCTCCGGGAAGTTGTCGCCAATAACCGCTCGAGGCAGGCCCCGTTGGGTTGAATTGAAACCGACCCTGGACTCCCGCTTCGACAATCGCATCATGCTCGGCCATCGAGAAAGGCTTCACGCCTAACTCCACCTTCGGGTCACCAACCACCGGCTCAACAATGAACCAACCGTTGCCAGCGATCTCCTCTCGAGCCAAAGACCACTTAAGCTCTTTGTTTCTTGCTTGAGCGATACGTCTGCGGTACTCGACCGTTTGTTCAGGCTTAGCCTTGTCGATTAGGTCTGCCCAATAGTCCAACTCGCTTCCGCTATCAGGCAGGATGTAAATGAGTGTTCGATCCCCCTGTCGCAGCCAGGAATCAAACCAACGAGTGTTCTCCTGAGAAATGGTATCCAACTCCGATGGCGTCCAGACCATCGCGTCAAAGACACGAGTGCGATGTGATAGGCGATTAAGATCACGCGTTCGAAAGCCCTCTTGCTTGATCGCCAAACGAAACGTCCCAAAACCATTGAGACTTTTCTGACCTGCTGAACCGGTTGAGACACCGTAAGTCGTGACCAATGATCCGCAACCCGAAGACACGAGAAGCACTAGCAACATCGATAAAATACCGACAAATTTCATGCCACCTTCTCCACGTTGCCAAGATGCTTCTCCAGTTCGAGATGACCATTCCATAGGTTGTCGAACTGTTCTTTCGAAATCGTGTAATCACCAAAGAAAACGCGTTCGAAAGCTTCGACCGTCTCACGTAGCTTGTCAGCTGCAAAAGAGTCTTCCCGACGACATTCACGAATATAAACCCGGTTGGTCTTGCCCCTGGCTAAACGGATTCGGCTCTTCGAATCAAGCAACAATAGCTGGTAACCAAATAGTTGGACCATCGCACTTTGCAGATCCCCCGCCGACGCAAGCTCCTGGGCTGCGCTACGTGGATCCTTGGTCATCTGCCTCAATTCTTCCGGCAGGTGCTTTATCTTTGCCACCATTCGATCAGTCATCGTTTTTCTGATCTCCTGTCCCGATCCCTCTTTCTTTATCGCCGGTACTCCATCGACGTCAACGTACTTCAATACGTAGGCAACAATGCCAACAATAGCGAGCAACAAAACGATCAGAAAACTCCAACTCACCAAGCGACCCAAATCGCTTCCCAAGCCGCTCGTGCCTCCACCGGTCGTACCTGTTCCCGGGTTGGCCTTGGCTGTCTTCGGCTTGGGCACCCAACGACTATCTCGGTTGTCACTGTCACGTATGGTGGGCACCGCGGAAACAGGCTGTCGAGATTCGGTCGAAGTGTCGTACCAGGGAGAATTCGCTAGGGCTGCTTGAACATCTGATGCTTCAACTGATTGCGTCTGTTCAGAATCATCCGAAAACGCATGATTCGCAAAGCAAACACTCAAAGCAATGACAAACATGGAACACTGCTTGATCATGCCGACCTTACCTCCGCGTCACCGCGTAGCCTTGCAGCCTCGGCACGGACCAACAATTCAACCTCCCACCCCTCCAACCGAATTCGAGTGTCCAGATAATTGAGGAGCCTCAAGACGACCGTCCCTGAAGCCACCAACCAAAGAGAGAACGGAGGCACGAACACAAAACTCCAAATGAGTGATGGTTGCCAAATTCCTGTCACCACACCTCGAAAGGTCTGAAGCGATAGAGCAAAAGCCGCAATGGCACCACCGGAGGTGACGCTGACAACGACCATCCGGCTAAACAGTTCGCCGGACATCATAGAATGGAGTGCAGAGCTTCTTCTACGCGCCGTGATCGATTCGTCTT
>JBCCKZ010000084.1:0-12765 GCA_039027135.1 Planctomycetota bacterium | reverse complement strand
CTTGTTTCGTAGCGGGGCCGTCTTTGTCGGGAGTGCTTGGCGGATTGGTTCCCAAATGGCCGGATGAATCGGCGGGATCCGATGGCGCTATCACGACGTGGAAAGGGCTCGCGGCCCTTTTAGCGACGACGTTCTCGGTTGCCGGAGCTTTTTATCAGACGTATCAACCCAAGCAAAAAGGTTGGAAAGCCGAAGACGCCAGGGCAGCGATGGTCGACGCCTTGGTGGGAATAGGTTCTTTGTCCATCATGACCGCGGTGCTTGTGGTTACCGCGGCCTCGAGTTTGTCAGGGCAGGTCGAGCTATCTGAATTGACTGATGCTGCGGCGGTGGCTCGTTTGCTTACGACGAGCGGTTCTTATTCGGTTCAATTGTTTTCGATTGGCGTGATGGCAGCAGCACTTAGTTCGTTTGTGGTCAACGCATTGATTGGTGGCGTGGTGCTTGCTGATGTGCTTGGCAAACCAACGGATCTCAATTCACCGGCAGTCCGCTGTTGCACGATCGCCATGCTGGCGATTGGAATGGCTATATCCATGACGGCGATCTTGCTTGATGTTGCACTGGTGCGTTTCATTGTCATCGCTCAATCGCTGGTTGTGTTCGCGTTTCCGATCTTGGCCGCGACACTACTCTGGCGATTTTGGACGCTATCCAATGAACGTGGCACGACTCCGATGTCACAACCTCTTCGAATACTCATCGCATGCGGCATGGCAGCCGGGCTGCTCGTTGTTTCGACGATGTCTTTCCTCTCGTGGACGACTTAGATTTTTGCCGCCTTATGTAGCGACACTCGCCAACGGCCTGTCGATTTAATGACATCCGTGAAATCAATGATCAGCCGGGGTGCGCTAGCACACGGTTACGGTTTGGAACCGGACGCTATCGCGTTGCGGCTTATTAAATCGACAGGCCGCCAAGAGTATCGGACCAGAACACGTTCGCTGGTGAAGCCTCACGCAAAGGCGCCAAGACGCAAAGGTGATCGCGTAGACAAGTCGTACCTTGGCGTCTTCGCGTGAGGCTGAAACGAGGTCCTTCGTATTCCATGGACCGTTTACAGAGGATTACGGAGTCAAACGTGCATTGCCGGCTTAGAAAACGCTTGACTCTATCGTTTATTTTTGTAAATCTATTAATATAAACGATAGTGGCAGGTTTTTTCTTGCCGCCGAAATCCACATGGGAGACGGTTCAATGCCGACGGCGACCGAAATGGGGCGAGTGCAGCTACTGATCATGCAGGTGCTCTGGCGTCTGGGACGGGCAACTGCCCGCGAAATCACAGAAGCTCTGAATGAAAGCAACTCAGGGCAGGAAAGCACGATCGCACACAGCACCGTGCAAACACTACTTAGGCAGCTTGAAGACAAAGGATCGGTCAGCCACGAGGCGAAGGGGCGAACTTTCACTTTCTTTGCGGTCGTCAACGAAAATGAATTCAAGGAGTCCGCTGCAGCCAATCTGCTTCATCGAGTGTTTCAAGGAAGTGTGACGGATTTAGTTTCGCAGCTCTTGTCGGTCAGTGAAGTTTCTGAAGAGGAACAAAGAGCACTTCGGAAGCTGATCAATAAGAATTCACGCAAAGGGAAGCGATGAATCCGATGAACAGTCTTTTCGTGAACACGATTGATTACGGTTTGGTCATCATGCTGGTGAGCCTGATCGCTTCGACGTCAGTCATTGGCGGCGCGATGTTGGTCACTCGTTGGATGCGAGTTGAGAATGCGGCCAGACTTTCGGCGATCTACCGAAGTGTTTTGTTGGCAACTGTTGCAACTCCGATTATCGCGGCCATCCTACTAGCTGCCGACCTCGGTGGTCCTGTTTGGCAAATAGGTTCGCTCGCGCAAAGCGAGTCGCGTTCCGATCTTTCGCAATTCCAATTGTTTCCCCGCTCTATCCGAATGGAGGCTCGGTCGATCGAGGTAGAAGCACTGAGCGGTGAGGCTAAAGAGGGATCTGAACCACGTCAAGATCCTGCATTATCGATGGCAAGCGTCACCGAATCATTGACCAAACGGGAAACAGGCACTACCGAAGTATCAAAGGAGTCTTCCATTTGGAATGTTATAAAAGCAACGACGTGTTTCGTTTGGATTCTCATTGCTGGCTTTCTGTTCTTACGTTTAGCACTCAATTTTCGAAGTCTTCGACGTGCACTACGAAGGGCGGTCCCCGTTGATGAGGGCCTCCAAGATCAATGTGATGAAGTTGCGAACCGCATTGGCACAAGCCGTGCGATGGTTGTCCACAGTCCGTACTTCGCGAGTCCTTTCCTGGCTGGGATTTGCGAGCCAGTCATCCATCTTCCTACCGAGATTCTTCTAGGACATGAGAATCCTGGTACGTCAATAGATACGAGTAGCGTTTTTGCACATGAGCTAGCTCACTGGAAACGTCGCGACAATTGGTTCTGCTTGCTCGGGCAAGTAGGGCTGGCTCTGCTTTTCTATCAACCACTACTAAAACGACTAGTCAACAGGATCGAGCAAGTTGCGGATGAAGTTTGCGACGATCATGCGTTGGCGTTGGGGGCATCTCCCGCTCAGTACGCGACTTGTCTAGTCAAGCTTGCTGGTGGGCAACTTTCTACGCCAGTGCTCTCGATGAGTATTGTCTCTGAGCCATCATTGCTATCCAGACGCGTCAATCGCATCGTGGATTCTGGTAGGAAGCTCACGACCACTGTCAGGCAATCTTTTGCAACATCTGCCTTTCTGGGTTCAGCTTTTCTGGCTATCACATTTGCGTTGCTCACAACGCCTCAACGCGTCATCGAGGCGCAACCGCCCGGACTATTCGGTGAAGAATCCACCGATGCCGATCTTGCTGAGCAGCTTGGTGGACAATTAGTCAAGATTTTTCGAGTACGAGTCGTGGATGAAGAGGGTAAACCCATTCGCGGAGTAAGGGTCACTCCGCGAGCACTAGGCTCCTCGCAAGGCCACGGTCGATGGCTAGACAATGGAAAAGACGGCTCTGAAATGGTCCCAATATCAACGACGACAAACGATCAAGGGCTCGCGTCGGTAGAGTATCCGTTTTACTGCACGGTTGCGGAGAAAACGAAGACCTTGCAAGTCTCGTTACGTCTCGAGCATGAAGCGTATATCTCTGCGTTCCAGCTACACGTTGATGTACCGCTAAGCGAAGCGGAACCAATCAAAGAGCTCACAATGCAGAACGCTGCTGTGGCGGTCTTTGAGGCATACATCGATGGAGATGCTGTTCCGCCTGAGGAGCTACTCTTGATGGCTTCTGGGACGATGCAATTAGGAAAGCCAACCAATAGCGGCAGGATTTCGATCGGTCCGTGCCAGCCTAAGGTCACTGAATTCTTTATCGTTCGAATCATTGAGGGGCAACCAACACACTTCAGTCAGTCCCTATCCTTGGATTTGAAGGCGGGTGAATCCGATGTCTTACGGGTTGACTTGCAACCAGCCGCATCCATTGCGGGACAGGTCGATTCGTCTGTTCCTCGTCCCATCAAGAACGGGAGACTGAGCTTGATGACATTGCCAAGCAGTCTTGCGCAGGGTGTCCCTTTCTTCTGGATGACACATACTCAGATTGATTCTGACGGAAGTTTCGAGATTCCAGCTTGGCCCGCGAATCAAAGCATACAGGTGATTGGTCTGAGTGATGGCTACAGGGTAGTCGATGGCGACCCACCGATCGAAGTGGCCGACCCTCAGCTACAGAAGGAATATCCATTGGGTCGACCCCAGATTTTCAGGCCCCCGTACAACCGTCCTGTTTCGCTGCCAATGGAACCGCTTGTTCCTGTCAAGGTCCAGGTTTTTGATTTGGAAAATCATCCTGTTGCCAATGCAAGCGTTTCCACCAATCCGAATGTCGGTTGGTGGAATACAGGATCGCAGATCTATTGTGAGCCACTGGTCGATTTCGCTGACTTAAAGTCATTTGATAGTTCCTTGGACTTTTTCAACGAATCACGTTCGCAATCTTCAGGGACTAGCCCGTTTAGAGCCAAAACTGATGACGATGGATCCGTGCTGCTGCGATTGCCTGAAGGTTCCAACAGTTGTTCGGCGTATTCGGATGATCTTTGTTTGCCCGTGTTTCTCGGTCGTCGGAGTGTGAAAGTTGAAGTCAGGCAAGGAGATTTTAGTGATGTTGTTTTGCGTTTGGTTCCTAAAGGAGATGACTTTATCGGTGACTACGACAAGCTCGCTGGTGTTGTCTTCGGGTGCTCAACAAAGGAAGGGCGTTCTATCTGTGCCCTGCCTGAGGTTCGAGAGAAGATGGATGAGTTTGCCTATCGAATTCACCGAGCGGAGGATCCGCAGGATCCGGAGGTCCTGATCCCGGCATACGAAGTAGTTGCCGAAGCCTTTGAAGCGGCTGGCGATCGCAGTGAATCGCGAAAGTGGCGTCAAAGAGCGGAGAAGTTGAGAAGCAAGTTGAAGCAGTACTAGTTGGGAAGAACGCTTTGGCACGCAGGGCATTTTGAGCATCCGTTGGTTCGTCGACGACCTCAGGCACTACATAGTGGCGCGACGGGATTCGTTGATTCGATCAGCTGCTTGAGCGTAACGCCTTCGAAGGCGGCTTCGGTTTTGGCGTAGGCTTCATCGAGAACGGCGTGCAATGGGCAGAGCTCGGTATGAGACTCGATGCCAAGCGGACACTCGCGTATACGTTCCAGTGGGGAGACTGCGTTGATCACGTCGAGCACGCTCAGCTGTTCTATTTCTTGTGATAGCAGGTAGCCGCCGCCAGGACCACTCTTGGACCCCACAACCTCGGCCGCTGCTAGATCCTGCATCACACGCGTGAGGTATCGCCGAGGAACCTTGGTCACTTCTGCCATGGCATCAGCGGACATCGCACGACTCGGCGCGGCGGCCAAGCAAGTCACCGCTCGGAGTGCATATTCAGCGGTTTTCGAGATCATTGAATGCCTGCAAAAGCTCGATTTGGATTCTGCACCTTGACGTGCAGAATCGATTCTATACATTAATGTGCAGAATATAGGCTACTCCAGTTTTTACCCATCCACAACTGTTATCGAGAGCTTCAATGATTAGCGAACAGACCATTGGCATCATCAAAGCCATCACTCCCGTCGTCGCTGAAAACGCCGAGACGATCACGCGGAGGTTCTATGAAAGAATGTTTGAGGCCAATCCTGAGGTAAAGGTGTTCTTCAATCAGGCTCATCAAGAGAGTGGCCGTCAGCAGGGCGCTTTGGCTGGGGCCATTTGCGCCTACTTTTCGAATATCGATAACCTCGAAGCGTTGGCACCGTCAGTTGAGCTGATCGCTCAGAAGCACTGCTCGCTAGGTGTGAAAGCTGAACACTATCCGATCGTCGGTGAGAACCTATTGGGGGCGATCAAAGATGTGATGGGTGACGCGGCGACGGATGAGATTATCGGTGCGGTTGCTGAAGCGTACGGTGCTCTCGCCGAGATCTGTATCGGACGTGAATCGGCGGTCTACGATGAGCAGAAAGCAAAACCAGGCGGCTGGAATGGTTATCGAAACCTAAGTGTGTTGCGGAAAGTTCCCGAGAGTGACTTGGTCACGTCATTCTATCTGGCGCCCGAGAATGGAGATCCCCTCCCAGACTATCTGCCAGGCCAGTACATCACCGTGCGAATTGATCATCCAACCAATCCCACTTCGCCTCGGAACTACAGTCTTTCTGACCGGCCGGGCACGGGCTACTTTCGCATCAGCGTGAAGCGAGAATCAAGGATCAATCCAGATGATCCCGATGGCGTTATTTCCAACTATCTGCATGATTCGGTAGACGTCGGTGACACGTTAGAAATCGGTCCACCGTGTGGAGAGTTCACGATCGACCCCTCGACCGTAGGAGACCGACCCGTCGTATTCTTGGCGGGAGGTATCGGGGTGACGCCCTTGCTTTCCATGGCGAAGGCTCTGCGAGAGTACAGTGCGAGCACTCCTCTCCATTTCATACAAGCGGCGAAGAACAGCCGTGTCCATGCTCTTGCGACTGAGGTTTTGGCGTTGAAAGACGGGGCCCCGCAGGTTTCAACCCACTGTATTTACGATGATCCAATCAACGACGACCTTGCTTCCGGCAGATGTGATTCAGTGGGCTATGTCAGTGCGGAGTTGTTGCAATCTCTCGTCCCAGTGCAAGATGCCGACTACTACATCTGCGGACCTGAAGGTTTCATGAAGGCAGTGTTCTCTGCACTTGATTCGCTTGGTGTCGATTCAGCTCGCATCCGACACGAGTTCTTTGGACCTCTTCAGGCAATCAACTGATTGGCATGCGCATCAGAACGAGTTTGGTTTTCCGCCGTTACCGATTGCTTTTTGCAAGTCATGGCTGAACTTGTCGCTCTACCAAGCATTCAGACGTAAGCAATCCTGATTTTGGCCGATCCCAATGAATGAAAACGCTGTGAAGTTCTTCAAGTCCTTCGTTAAGCAGCCTGCGATTGTAGAGGTGGTTCGATGGGAGCTCGTTTGATGCTCTTTGCCCTCAAGGCCGCAAGGCCGAGAGCTTTGTCTTTCGATAGCAAGAACTTCCACGGTATCGATTTGATGTCCAAGAGCATCCAGATGAGATTTCCGACTGCGGAAGCCCAGCCGTGATTGGGAAACTCGCCTTGGAAGATCAATGCGAAAAAGACGAATGCAAACCAGAAAGACTTATAGACCAGCTGGAGTGTGAAAAGCGGAAGGAACTGCAAGGGATCACGAAGTCCAAAACAGCATAGGATTCCAACGGTTGTCCAAATGCCTGCGAGAGCGCCGTAGGTGATTGGATCTTGAACTGGCAAGCTGAAAGGGATGCCGACGACCTTCCGAGAGAAGTCGGGAGCAATCAGCATCGTCGAACCAACGGTGATGCCTAGAAATGCGGTGGCGCCATAGAGCAACCGAATCCATCCCAATCGAATTTCGCCGTACTCTTCGGTATAGAGCGTTTCGAACTTCATTCCACTAATCCTTCCATGGACGACTTTGGTTCACTGGATGAACTGGCATTCGCTCATCTTTCGATGTCGAAAGAGTTGTCAAAATGGGAAGACTTTTCCGATTTTGCGAGTTTTGCCAGTTGAGCCCGCCTAGGAAGGGGGATCGGCTAATCTTTGCTGGAAAGCCAATGCAGAGTCTGAAATCCTCCATATTTCATTGATCCAGGCAAAAAATGTTCATCGCGGTAGCTGGAAACCGCTTCGTAACTGGGCTGATTGTTGTATGAAACTCGTGGGCGCTCTTTCCGCATCAGGTATTCCACGATTGCAATGACAGGGCCGAGCGAAGGATCAAATCGAATTTCGATCTCCTGTTCTCCTTGATGATGTTTGCGAATCGTCGCGATAACTTGATGGCCTCTTTGAACGACCAAAGGCAGGTTGTATCCATAGGTGTAAGGCGGAAACTCAAAGTCTTTCTCAACCACGTCCTGTTGATGCAGAGCGTCTTTGGAATGGGCTTTGTTTGGTTGGCTGTGTAGCGCAATCGACAACGTTCGCGATCTCTTAGCGTCGGTCTGACTTTCTGCTTTCAAAAGAATTGACGCTTTCGTGAGATCTCGACCAATGGCAACGACAAGGTTTGAAGCCTGGACATCACTTGGTTTGTCTTTAGTAACGCGAATGAACTCGCTTGTGAGTGGTCGTGCGTGGTCAACAAGGTGTTCAAATAGAATCGCGGACCATGCATTTAGGAGTACTGTTAGATTCTTCTCGCGATCTCGCAGCATCTGAGCATCTTGATCCGTCCAAAGTCGACAAATCTCCATCACGTGATCCACTCCCCGATTATTTGGTGCCGGATGATCGTCGTCCCAAACGTCGAGCTCTTCGTCTCTTAGCGGTTCAAAGTCCTGCTCTTCAAAGCCTTCCGGTAGACCTTTCTCTCCAAACAAGTGATCGCCGAGGAACCGGTAAAGATGCCCACGGCTTACGTAGTTGAAGTTATGTGGGTGATCGAGCATCTCAGCGATGCGAACATTTTTGGGCTTTCCAAATAGTTGATAGATCTGTTCGAGCTGGGGAAATCCGTCATTGAGCATCCGACGTGTCCAATCATCCGCCGCGGTCATACCCATTGGTTTTGGTGCAAAGATCGCAGCAAGCTCGGCGTTGTTGGTTCCGATTCGCAAGAGCGAGGCGTTCTCGCAATAGCAACCGCCCTGCATATCAAGTGAAACCATGCCGTTGGGGAATGAGGCTGCGATCCGGTCATCGAGTATGCCAAGTAGGATCGTCTGCGTTCCGCCGCCGGAACCACCACTGACGGCGACTCGATTGGGATCGACATCAGGAAGTTGAAACAGAAAGTCGAGAGATCGAAGCGCGTTGAATGTCTGCATCTGCATGACGGATTGCAGTCTCAGCTGAGCCTCCGTTGAATGCCATGACCAGGATCCACCTCTTGAGCTCGCGTCGGGACGCACACCGCGTCGATGGGCCCATGAATCATCGATCTGTATTGAATCTTCGTACCCGATCATGTCAAAGATAAACGAGGTGCATCCCAAGCGAGCCAGGGTGACACAACGAGCAATCTTTGGCAGTTGCCCGGATGCGTTATAGCGTTCTCTCTGGGCGGCCATTTGTTCAGCGATCTCTCGCTCGCTCAGGCGTTGGTTGCGGCCTCCATGGCCATGCGGGCACAAGATCGCTGGTCTGTGCCCGTTGACATTCAGTCGGTCGTTCTCTTCAGATGGTCTGAAGAGTAATCCTGTGATGCGATGTCCTGCCGGTGCATCAATGATGACCTTCTCAATGGAGTAGCCATCTTTTTCCAACCTGCCGAAGACCTGAGCATCCACGGGCCCGCGCGTTGGCATAGGATAGAGCCCCGTGGCAATTTGCACCTGCAGTGTCAGCTGCTCTCTTCGCTTTTGCCATTCCTCTAGTTCACTCGGTGGATTCCAAGGGTGCGGTCCGTCTAAGGTGACGAGGGTCTCGGCTCCGGTCGAACCATCTACGTCCGCTCGGCAAGATGGCTCCCACGCAATGTAGAACGCAACACTCAGCAAGCAAACAAGCAGTAATCGATAGTTTCTCACGGCTTTCCCCGCATTCGACGGTTGATCCCCAACCCCTAATTTACTCGAAGTCGCCGAGGGTTATTGCGTTTCGATCAATCCGATAGTTTTGATCTCCTGCGATACGTTTCTGTCAGATGTGCCTTGCCAGAGTCGTTTAGAGTCTTGGTGGTTGATTCGAGGATCTTTTGTTTTGCCTCCGCTTCGGACATGACGTTCTTGTAGGCATTGAAAATCAGCTCTTCATTCTTAAGGACCTCGGCTAAGAACGCTTCATCAATTTCAGAAAGTTCTTCGCTAGGGGCTTTGGTGTCCGCGGCAGTTGAATGAGCCATCTCTCGGTCAGCCGCGTTTTGGGATTGCAAGGCATCGCGTTGATCGGCGTCCGGTTGAGAGCTTGGTCTGTAATCGACCCGTTGTCCGTACGTGGCGTAGCCAATGACCGGATTTCGTGATTTGTTCAGCGTTTTGAAAGCGAGCAGACCCATACTGGTGACTACCTCGCTTGCTGGCAGAGGCTTTCCGCTGGGACCAATAATGGGGATCCAACCCGAATCATCATCGAACAATTGCAGCCTTTCACCCACGCCGGTCGAGTCACCGGCGGTCCCCGCAACAAAGACTGTTTTGTCAACTGCGATCGCCGCACTGCCGCCCATTCCGAGACCCGCACTCGTGCCGGGTATGGGCGCTCCCGTGCCATTGGCCAGAATTGGCGGGTCATCAAGGTCGCCAACAGCGAACGCGTATCGCGAGCCAACTTTTTGATCGTTAGTTGCGACGACCAAACGTCCCTTTCGTACAAAGAAACCGTTTCCTACTCGAGGGAATGCTTGATCTGTGACTGCTTTGGGTGGTTCGTCAAGCTTCAGTAAGCGTACTTTCCAATCGGAATCCGGATACGTCAGCCACTCATCTTCTAGGTAGATCTTTTGTGGCCCAACACCGCGATACGTGTCGACCGAAAACAGAAACTGTTTGCCGTTGGGTACGATTCTCGCTACGGAGAGCAACTTCTTTGAGCTGGAGCTGACCGCAACGCCGCCTGATTTAGCGTCTACTGAAACACTTGTCACATCGCGGTGTGTGTAAGCGGCGTTGTTGATCGGGATGATGGCCGGAGTGTCGCCGCTGACATCAATCACTTTGAGCACCGTCTTATCTGTAACTTGCGCGACATCATTGATTGTTGCCACCAGAAAACCGTTGGTGTCAAAGGTCAGCATTGAGGGTGAGTACAAAGCAACATCGGTGTTTGGAATTGGCGTGAGGGTTTTTGAACGAGTGTCGAAGATGACGATTTGTTTGTCTTTGACCAAAATGATCTTGGTCCCACAAACGCCAAAGACTTTCGAGTTGTAGGTTTCGCCATCTGGGATTTCTCTGGATCGATCGTCGCCGACGTTCATGTACGCGACGCCTCGAGGGAATCCTGTTCCAAAAACGATCAAGTCCTCGCCTGCCGCCAAGTGGGTGTCATTGCGAGTTGAGATCGCGGTGACCTTGAGATCAAATTCCCGATTGGGGTCGATACTGCGTGGAAGCCATTCCCACCTAGCTAGATCGTCTTTCGATGGCACTTTCGCAACGTTGCTTTGACTAGACGACTCGCCATTGATTGGTTGACGTTTCATCCAGAAAGCGTGACCAGCTGAATCGCTACCGAGCGTTCCCAGTAAACCGGGAAAACGCGGGACGATGTATTCCGTACGAGGTTGGTGCTGGGTCTGTGATCGCGGATGCATCACGATTTGACCTTGGCGAATTTGCAGTGGGTAACTGGCAAACCGGTCACCGTTACGAAAGATCAGAATTTGATAATCGTCGTCACGTGAGGCGATTTCACTCATTTGGATAGGACCGCCACCCTTGCTTTCCGGTTGTTTGAAGCGAAGACGCATGAACTGCCATTTTCGACTATTGCTTGACCCCGCTTCACTGATGGCCAAGACGTCTCCCTCTCTTCTAATCTCGGCGGTATAGCGATCGGCTTCAGGATTCGTAAGGAATGATTTTTTTCGAACCCAGAAATGGGCTTCGGGATTGGCTGCCGATCCTTTTTCAACGGAGGCAAAGAGATAGGCCCAGTCTTCCCAGGGGCCGTTGAGGTAGACGAACGACTTTGGATCGAACTGATCATTGTTGGTCTCGATCTCAACCGAGAAAGGGATGATGGTCATCGGACGTCCACCGGCACGATAGGTGGCGGTATATTTGCCGGGTTTTGTGAATTTGAATTCGCTAACAGCTCCTCTGACTCCGAGTCGGTTGAAGACTCCTTGCTTGTTGCCAATCGCAAGTGGTTGTATGGCTAGTGGCTGTGTTGAACCGGCTTTAGAAATGACAACGTCGACTGGCGATCCTTGCGGCAGAAAGACCGATGCCAAAGCCGCATTGTCGTCTTCGAGTAGCAAACGACCATCCTGGTGATTGACGTCCAGGCTTGTCAAAACTGAAGAAAACTCGACGACTGGTGTGGGTGGCTGAGCGACCACGAAGTCGATCATGGAGAAAACTGCTAGTGAGACAATATTCCATGAGAAGTGATTTTTCATTTTTCTCTCAGAGGCTCAGTGTGTCTTTGTGGCTGTGGGAGCGGGTGTTTTGTGTGGATGATAGCCTTCTTAGGCAAAGTAACAGATCAGATTATTCCAGGACGAGGGTCAAGGATTTGCTGGATCGTTAGGGTCTAGTTTCCAAGAAAGTAGTTCCTTTGCCGAACAACCCAACTGATCTATCCTCTCGATCTCTTTTTAACGACTGCGTTAGACTAGCTGTTGCCTGACTAATGTAGAGAATTGGGATGAAAGTGAGCAGCAAGACTCCAGCCGCCGGCATCGCTCGAAAACCGGCTGCTGGAGTCTTGCTGCTTATGCTTCTTTAAACAGTTCTTCGTTGGGCGGACTATCAGATTTGTGAAATTGATAAGTAGGCGATTTGAGGTGGCGAAATATGAATGATTCTGAAGACGTAGTTGGCGACAAGACAGCATCCGAAACCGAATCCAAGAAAAGTGGAATGTTAAGGTGGTGGCCGGCTGCTTTTTTGGTGCTGGTCATGGTGGTCTTGCGATCTTTACTCTTCATCGTTGAGTCACCACCGCTACCGATGATGTTAGTGGCTTTCATGGGCTCAGGCGTGTGTGGATTGCTGATACTCTTGTGGTGGCTGTTCGCGAGTCGTGCGACGCTCAAGGAGAAGCTTGTTCTTTTTGCTGGCTTTCTTTTAGTTGCAGTGGTGCTCTGCGGGGCTCTCCATCCATCGCTTCAAGGCATGGGTATCATGTTATTTGTGTTACCAACTGGATGCGCGGCTTTTGCCATCGGTGCTATCCTGACGGCTAGTCGACAAGGAATTCGCAAGCCGGTTGTGTTGCTATCTACGTTCTTGGGTTTTGGCATCTGGTCGATGCTTCAGGTCCAGGGCTTCGATGGTAAGTTCAAAGGTGACTTTCGATGGCGCTGGCAACCAACGGATGAAGATGAGTTTCTTGCATCCATCTCGGATCGCAAGAAACTGCAGGAAGAAACAACAAGCACCGAAGAAGTGGTGCCTGATCCCGAGTGGCCAGGCTTCCGTGGCAAGGATCGAACCGGCGTTGTGAGGAATATTGTCTTATCAGAAGACTGGGAAAACGATCCTCCGAAAGAGATCTGGCGTACGGCAGTTGGTCCTGGATGGTCTTCATTCAGTATTGCCGGAGATCGTCTTTTCACTCAGGAACAGCGGGGCGAAAGCGAGGCGGT
>JBCCKZ010000083.1:0-12820 GCA_039027135.1 Planctomycetota bacterium | reverse complement strand
GGATTCGATTGCTTTGCCGCTCTCCAAGCGAGAGCATGCTATTGACTGCCTCGTCCTTGTCCAAAGGACTCTGTGAAATCACATTGCAAACAAGTCCAATCTCTTGAAGCGTTTCTTGGACCGACGCCAAATTCCATAGAGCGATGTCACCACCATCCAACCCATAGGCGAGCCAGCGACCATCTGGACTCCAGCTTGCCGATGTAATCGCGTTGTTCCAATCAGGTAACCGAAATATGTTTTCAAGACCCTTGGTCCGCAGCAGTTGTCGTCCACAGATCAATACCTTCCGGTCGGAAGAAAGCAAGACAGGCGACTCCAAACCTCGGCCTTCGGTTCGTACCACTTGATCATTGCTCAAATTCCTAACACTTGCTTCGCCATCCACTGATAGCAAATGATCTTCATCCAGAAAGACCATCGAGTCAGGCCCCAACGGTCGTTCCAGGGTCTGCACTCTTACCTCATCTGAGTTCTCGATATCACTGACGACGATTCCTTGCTTCGTCGCAAATGCAACTCGGCTACCCGAGGGACTCAGTGCCGCTGGTTTACGCACGTCGGAGTGGAGGTCGATTGGTTTCAGGTCAATAGAAAAGGACTCCCGTGATACTGTTGACTCAAGCGGATCGTACTCGGCCTTCGCTCGGCTCAGTCGCCAAGCCCTTGAATGCCCAGAGAAATTCCCGATGGCTAAGAGAATCTCGCCCGACTTTGCGAATACGATCCGTGATGGAGCGTTCGGGCAATCGCGTTCGGCGACGAGCTCTCCAGAAGCCACATCCCAAATCTGCAGGCGGCCGTTCCAAGCAGCCAGCTGTGTTCCATCGGGGCTGAACGTCGATGCCGAACCGATAAATTCAAATGCCAATTCGCCCGTCTCAGTCTTCCAAACTTTCGTTTCGTTGCCGCCATAGTATCGCCCGGTGGAGAGTAACAACTGACCATCGGGGCTGAAGCAAAGCGTCTCGACGATCAAGCTATGCGCGTTGATTCGCGTTCTTTGCTCGCCCTGCAGACTTACCGTGCGCGGCTGGCGCCTCCCCACCCAGACAAGACTTCTATCGTCGGAGGAAATGCGCACACAGGAACCATCATTGTCATTTGCAATCTCGACGATGGGCTGTCCATAGCGGGCGGAAAGCCAAGCGGTCTCTTTCTTGGTGCGAACAAGAACATCACCACCGTCGCCAATGAATGATTCAACGGTGCAACGTCCTAACTCGGAATGCTTGGCAACTCGTTCGCCGCTTCCGAATCTGAACACCTCCACACCGTAATAACCACCACAAGCAATGAACCTGCCATTCCGGCTGATTATCACGTTTTGCAAAACACCCACGCTTGCATTGATCGATTGCACGAGCATTCCGGAATGCAAGTCATAGATTTCGAGATCATCTTCGATCTCGTTTTCATCCAACCATGAACGCCCAAGAACGACAAAGTCATCGTTCAAATCGAATCGAGGTGAAACGGGAATGTCAGTCTGACGAAGGGAGTACTGTCCCATCGAATCAATCGTTGCAATCGAGAATTGCAATTCATCTTCGCTTTGGAATCGGCGATCGGGATCCGAAGCAGATTCAAGTCGACTCCGCGTGTGCCAAACATCATCCGAACACAGCTGTGGTGGTGCGGATTGCAGACCGACAACATGACGACCATCCGGTGAAACCTCGATACCAAAAAAGTCCACTGGAAGGTTCGAATGATTGAGGCCGTCTGCACGCTGGTAGGAAGGCCCGTTGCTAACCCAATGAAATATGCCCTCGCCTCCACGACTCACCGCTCGTACGTAGCGTTTCGATCCATCTTCAATAGCCACGTTCACGTCGACTCTCGCAATCGGCCCCGATGACACTTGGTCCTCGAAGACCTTGGTCTGGTATTCAAGGTCGAATACGACGAGCGTTCCGTCCTCGAGTCCCAAAACCAAATGCTTTCGCTCACGCCAAACATTGGCCGCCGTGATTCGCGCACCCAAACCGTCCATCACCATGGCCTCTCGAGCACCCACATGTCCGAGACTGTTGACAAGGAGCTGTGTTAGTCGCCCGTCATCCTTTGCATTCGTATCCAACGACTGAGCTTTAGTAACCAGTTGTTCGATCCTTTGCCCGTAACCAATCGGTCTCATTTGACCGAGGTACTCGGCTTCGCTAGTCAACGCAACATAAAGCGAATGAACAACTTCTTTCTGGGAGCCCTGAAGGTCAACGAGTGACTGATTGAGACGTGTTTGGTACCAAACTCCTCCGGCTACCAACGTGACAACAGCCATCAAAAAACAACAAGCCAATGCAGCAACGAGAGGCCGACGGCAGGACCACTTCCAAACCGTTTCAAGCACTCCAATCGGTCGCGCGTCAATGGGATTGCCATCGAGAAATCGGCGCAAGTCCCCTTCAAGCGATTCGGCATCGTGGTAACGGCGATCGGGATCCTTTTGAAGACACTTCATGCAGATCGTATTGAGATCGATGGGGATGCCCGGGTTGAGTTGACGCGGCGCGACGGGATCTCGATCAATAACCTGTCGCACCGTCTCGGCTGCGCTGTGTCCCTGAAACGGGGGGCGCCCCGTCAACATGCAATAAAGAGTCGCTCCGATCGAATAGACGTCCGCTCTTTCGTCAGCACCGCTCGCCGCACCGGAGGCCTGCTCGGGTGCCATGTAATTGGGTGTACCCAGTACCTGCTGAGTTGCCGTCAGATCGCTTTCGGTATCACGTCGACGCGCTAGGCCAAAATCGGTGATCCGAGGACGGTCATCTGAATCCAGCAAGATGTTCGCTGGCTTGATGTCTCGATGAACCACACCTTGCCTGTGCGCATAACCAACCGCCGAAGCAATCTGGCCTGTGATCTCGGCAGCCGCCCTTGGCTTGAGTGGCTCATCAGAGATACGTGCAGCTAGGCACTGTCCTTCAACCAGCCCCATCGTGAAGAAGGGCAGCCCTTCATGCTCACCCACTTCGAACACGGGAACGATGCCCGGGTGATCCAGTACAGCCGCCGCCTCCGCCTCCACACGAAACCGACTTCGTTCCTCCGCGTAGGCGAAAGGACCCGCCAACATCATCTTGAGCGCGACATCACGGTTGAGCGACCGATCGCGAGCACGGAATACGATCCCCATACCACCACGAGCAATTTGATTGACGATCTCGAACGCACCAATCTGGCTGGGAAGGTTGGTTGTGATTTCATCCTTACCAACGACGCCGGATACCGAGTCTTTTAAATTGTCATCAACCCTTGAATCAAACTGTGCCGAACGCACGCGATTGATCAAACCGAGCACTCGTCTCGCCGCATCGAATTCAGAAGATCCCGCTAAGGCTTCTGTATCTTTTTCGATGCCTGAGGTTTCACCGGCCAGATGTTGATCCACTCGCTCGAGCCGTGCCGCAAATTGATCCTCGTGTTCTTCCCCATCGTGTTCAATCATCTTGCCGGTCCATTTCCTTCTGCAATCTTACAATCGCTCGAGACCAGATCTTTCGCGCCGCATCGGCAGAACGATCCATCTGCTGACCAATTTCCGCGAAGGATAACCTTTGCCAATTACGCAATTGAATGACCTGCTGCTCCTGCTCGCTCAATGCAT
Organism: Planctomycetota bacterium; assembly: GCA_039027135.1. Lineage (GTDB taxonomy): Bacteria > Planctomycetota > Planctomycetia > Pirellulales > Pirellulaceae > Rubripirellula. The sequence continues at coordinate 9,207 of JBCCKZ010000083.1, read as the reverse complement.
CGATCGCGCGATGAAGTTGCAGTTCTTGTTCCTTAAGAGCGGCCGCCGTCGATGGTGAATCACCCAAGTCAACGAATCCGCTTGCCTGATTCCTAACGCTTTCGTCAGGCATGGGTCGTTCACGATTGATATTCCGCTTGGCCGAGCGAAAGTGCCGCCCCGCCTGCTTTAGATCTTTCAATAAGATTCCGCGCAGCCAGGCCATCAACTCTTCTCGGGACTCACCGTTGAATTCACTGATGCAACGTTGGGCCGAAAGCATCGAATTCTGAACCAGGTCAGAAGCGCCCACCTTGGCACCCAACTTGGTTTCTATCTCTGAATTGGCGATCGCCAACAGATAAGGCTGAGAGATTCGGATCAACCGATCCATCGCCTCCTGTGAGCCTGACTTCGCCGCCCGCAACAGGTCGACAAATTCTTCACCCGTATCAGGTGCATCTGCACCGGATGAATTTGTATCGCGCGCATCCGCGCAGGGGGAAGCTGCATCGTTTTGCTTGGGTTCATTCATCAAACACGCTGGCTGGATGATTTCCGGGGATCGAAGGCATACGCAGCATTCTGAACGTCATCGCAAGAAAAATCAAAATTTTCAGTCCGATTCTGAAATCTTCTGCACAGAGCGTCATGGGGAATCCCCAGCAGAACGAACGCGATCACCGAGGTGATTCATCGGATTCGTTTTGCCTCCTCCCAATTCGCGATCCTTGAATAAAAACCGCTGACCATGATTCGATCGCATGGATACCAAAAGAAGAATGGACGCCAATCTCACTCAAAACAGCCAAATCGCTTGCGACGTGAGTCTTCCAGACGCAAGCTGCTGGTCGAGAGACTTGAGTCCAGACGTTTGCTAGCCGTCGACTACGGCGATGCACCCGACGTGAACCAAAACGTGGGTCCAGGCAATTATCAGACAACGTCTTCAAACGATGGACCCGCCCACGAAATCGTTTCGGGCCTATTTCTTGGGCGTCTTGTTGATGATGACACCGACTTCATCCAGGGTTCAGGCGCGAAGGGTGACGATCACAGCACGCTTCTGGCGGACCTTACGTCAGACTTTGTTGCTGCGATCGATCCAGCGACGATGACCGCCGGTGCTATGATCGCCCCCGAGGCAAGCGGCGGTGGATCTTGGCAGTACTTAATCAGTGAATCGATCGAGCCGTCGAGTGGTTCTGCGAACCTCCGAAGCCTGGCCTGGGACACGACGCTCCTGGCATTCGAAGACTCCCAGTCCGTTCACTCTGATGGCTCAAACGGTGACTTCTTGGGCTTTCCCGCAGGTAGCGAACTTACCTTCAACCCTTCAGTCTCCAGCACCAATTTGCGACCGGTCGCACGCTGGATCGCTAGTGCCGCCGACGCCGGTTCAATCACCATCGAAGGTCGCATAAGAAAAAGTAGCACTTCTTCCGGTAACGGCACTCGGTTACTCGTCTATGCCGACTCGGCCTTGATCTTGGACCAAGCGATCAATGCGGAGGATGGGCGTGGCTTTTCCTTTGTGCTGTCAGACCTAATGGTTAGTGAAGGTTCCACAGTTGATTTTGTAATCGACGCCAACGGCGACTCGAGTTCTGATTCGACACGGCTGAACGCCGTCATCACTCGCGGCGACGACGAAGACGGAGTCGTGGGCGGCACGCTAGAAGACATCGATGTGTTGCAAGGTAGGTCACAAGAAATCCAACTTGTTGCAACCAACCTAACGGACACTCCAGCCTTGCTGGCCGGTTGGATCGATTTCAACCAAGACGGAGTATTTGATAACGCAACCGAAAGAGCGATAGTCGATGTACCGATCGGTTCCGATGGCTCGACTGTGACTTTGGTCTTTCCCGAAGCACCAGCCAACTCGGTATTCACCACCTACGCCAGATTTCGACTGAGCTCGGACGCGGAATTTGTCATCGACCCCGACGCGACGGGGTTGGTTGATAGCGGTGAAGTTGAGGACTATCGCATTGGTCGTCCGACACACACTTGGGTTGGAAATGCGAATAACCAAGACGTGTTCGACGCTTCGAACTGGGCGATTCTCAATGCCGATGGCCAAGTCTCAACCGCCGGCCGCCCACCGCGTTTCTACGAGAACGCTTACATATCCGAAGCCTTCGCCAATGAGACGCTTGCCGTTGAAACCACTGGAAGCGATCGATTTCGAGTACGTAGTCTTCAAAGTGCGGCGAACATTGAATTGCGGCAAAAAGGCCTGCTCCAGATCAATCAGGATTCCTGGATAGCTGGCCTTACGCTCGATGGCATTCGCACGGACTTTGGTGATTCGCTACAGGGATCGGGGAGCCCGCTTTTAACGATTGAGGGCGACCTGGTTTGGAACCAAGCTCAGATCAATGCGTTGCGTTTAAACGTGCTGGGAAACTTCTTGATCGCGAGCGATCGAGAGCACAGCCTGCTTCGCAGTACGCTCGATATCTACGGTGAGAGTTCGATTTGGTCCGCTGGCGATGTCAATGCCAACGGTTCAACGATTCGAAATCACGGCACACTAACAACGTCTTCGAATGGTGACTTTCTACGACCAGGCCCTTTCAATCCTTCGGCTACACTCATCAACGAAGCTGGTGCCTCTTGGATTCATGATGCTCCCCTGATCTCCGACGATGAAGCGGACTTGTTCGGAAAGATCTACAACCAGGGAACGCTACAGGTGAAGTCGGGACGGCTTGCCATAGGAGACTGTTGTACGCCACTCGTTCACCGAGGCGACTTTTCTCTTCTTCCCGATGCCGAGCTAACACTACGAAGCGCCTTCGAATTGCACGAGGACTCTTCAGTTCAATCTGAACTCGGTAGCAAGCTTGTCATTGAGACAAGTAACAACACAATCCGCGGTGATCTTGATGTAAATGGAACGCTGGTGGTTGAAGGCGGAATCGACTTCGACAGCCCCACCTCAGTTGCACATTTGTTCATGGAGGGTGGTTCGATCCTTGCCTCCAGTCCAGTCAATGTGACCGAGCATTTCGAGTATCTGGGGGGCACACTCGGAGGCGGCACAATCACAAGTGAAAACCGATTGAGCATTGGAAGCGTGTCCGGTGACGGGTCACTGACGATTCGTTCGACGTTGATCAATCAAGGTGAGGCTGAATGGACCGGGCAGACAGTCGTGCTTGATAACGGCACGATCATCAACCACGGTGACTTCGTCGATTCGTCAGATGGGAACTTTATTAACCCCGTATTTCGAGGCGGAACCATTGAAAACCATGGTGATTGGACGGTGGCAGAATCGGTTGGTGCATCGGGAGCAGCGACGCGCAATGCAGACGTTTTTAATCATGGCGACTTCGTCGTCGCGGGACAGGATGTTTCCTTTGGTCGATTTGAACAGAACACCGGAGTGTTGCGGCTTGTTAACGGCAACATGACCGTTGTGCTTGATGACCTGAAGATACTTGACGGAGAACTATCAGGCATCGGGCAAATCAACGCTTCCGTCGTTCAGTCGGGAGGAACGATCAGCCCCGGTTCATCGCCCGGTCAATTGCACATCAACGGCAATCTAATAGTTAGCGAAGGAAACTATGTCGTCGAGATCGCTGGCCCCCCTGCCGACAACGGAAACGACGCCGCCGGAACGAACTTCGATCGTCTAAACGTCAGCGGGGATGCTCACCTTGATCAAATCAGTATCCAGCTTCTCGACGATTTTCAGCCCCAGCCGATGAGTCGCTATGTGGTGCTGCAAGCGGCGTCGATCACCGGTCCTTCAAGCGACAACGCGACCGGCGTCGGCATGGAGCTCGCCAATAGCGACACGGAAATTGAGTTGATCGCAAACAACTCTGTGAATACGACTCCGACGGCTGATGCTGGCGGTCCTTACGTTGTCAGCGAGCGTGCCAATATCGTATTCGACGCATCCGCCTCCATCGATAACGAACAGGCCTCCGACGAACTGCTCTATGAATGGGACATCGATTACGACGGCACAACATTCGACGTCGACTATTCTGGATCCACGGTATCGCTCACGTATGACAATAATTCAAACGAACCGATTGATATCGCCGTTCGTGTGACGGATTCCGATGGTTTGTTTGACATCGATTCAACAACGGTCACGGTCAACAACGTGGCACCTGAGTGGGATGGAATACCCGGCTTTCCAAGGTTAGCCGTAAGCATCGATTCAGACTACTTGGCTACGTTGACGGGACAATTTATTGACCCCGGCAATGACTCTCAGACCGTGGCAATCGATTGGGGAGACGGTTCACCCACCGAAGAACTGGCTCTCTCGGCTAACGAACGTCAGTTCTCGGCAACGCGTTCTTTTCCCATTCCCGACACACTGACGAACTATCTGATAGGAGTCACTGTTACCGACCAAGACGGTGAAAGTGATTTCGCGGAAATCGAGTTGCTTGCCAATGAACCGCTGGGAACGATTCGAGGCCAGAAGTTTGAAGATCAAAATGGAAACGCAATCCGTGATCCCGAGGAACCAGCTCTGCCAGATTGGGAAATTCAGCTGGTCGACGAAGTCACCGGCGAGGTCATCCAACTAACGAACACCAGCCCTGATGGAAGCTATGAGTTCACTGGAGTGCAAACGGGGAGCTACCAAGTCCGTGAAGTTCAACAAGCCGGTTGGATTCAGACCTTCCCCGTCGATTCGATTCGTCGCATCAGCCTGGATCAATCAGGCCAACAGTCAAACGGAGCCAGCGAACGCCCGGCCCTGTCAGCAACCGGTCGATACGTTGCCTTCTCGTCACTGGCATCGAACCTGGTTCCCAATGACACGAATTCACAGCGGGACATCTTCGTCAAAGACACCGTCACGGGTGACGTCGAACGTGTCTCGATCTCGGTTACTGGCGAACAAGCCAACGGTCCGAGCTATTCGCCGGCAATCAGCGCTGACGGAAACGTAATCGCCTTTCGTTCGCTCGCCGACAACCTAGTCCAGGATGATCGCAATGTCGCCAGTGATATCTTTGTCCACGATCGACGGACCGGCGTGACTCGACGGGTCAGCGTCAATCTTGATTTGGACGAGGGCAACGAAAACAGCTTCGCACCTTCGATCAGCAACGACGGACGTTTTATCGCTTATGAATCTACCGCCTCGAATCTTGTTCCTGGAGACACGAATCGAGTTGCCGACATCTTCGTGGCCGACTTGTTCACCGGATTGACCGAGCGAGTCAGTATTGCCAGCGGAGGAACTCAATCCGACCGCGCCAGCTACCAACCAAGCATCAGCGGTGACGGTCAATACGTCGTGTTTACGTCAGCATCACAGTCGTTTGACGATCGTGATCGCGAGATCGATCTGGATGTTTACGCTTTCGATCGCTCGCGAGACGAGTTAACCCTGGTCAGCAAGAATGTCAGTGGAGAAGCGGGCAACGGCGACAGCTATGATCCCTCCATCAGCGCCGACGGATCGACGATCGCGTTCGCATCCTCGGCCAACAACTTGTTCCCCGGCGATTCAGAGTCTGAAACGGATATATTCGTTTTCGATAACAAGCAGGGACGATTGCAACAGATCACTTACGGCAATGCATCAAGCGTAAGCCCAAGTCTCAACGAGGATGGCACGTTGGTGTCGTTCACATCGCGAGCTAACAATTTAGTGGTCGGCGATCAGAACGAGGGCCCGGACATCTTTTTATACGATCGCGAATTGGTTTCGACTCAGCGTTATGGACAAGTGGCCGAAGACGTTTCGCACTTCTTGATCCAATCCTCACTGAGTGCCGACGGTTCGACCATCGGCTTTTCTTCTGATTCCGATTTACTGGTTCCCAGTGACTCCGGCGACGGCGATACCAACGGACTCCGTGATATTTTTGTCCAATCGACGACGGGCGTTCATCAAGTCGAAGTTGCGGGGGCCGAGACGATTGAAGACCTAGACTTTGGCAATCAGTTTCGAATGTCCTCGATCCAAGGCCAAAAGTTCAGTGACATCAATGGCAACGGCATTCGAGATACGGATCCCGAAACGGGTGAGTTTGTCGAGCCCGGTTTGAACGGATGGACGATTCGCTTGGTCGATTCTCGGACGGGCGAGACATGGGAAACCGAAACGACCGAGATTGACCTCAACGCTGATGGCCGAATCAATCCCATCCTGGAACGCGGAGTTTATCAGTTCGGTCCACTGCCTCCCGGCGACTATGACGTGTATGAAGTTCTTCAAGATGGATCCTTCCCAACCTTTCCCCGAATCACCATCACCCCTCAACCGATCTTCAGAGCGATCGAAGATTCGGAACCGGCGATTCCGGTAGGATCCGACCCGCGTTTAGTCACCGAGATTCCAAACACTGGTCGTTTTTCCGACCCAGTATTGCCGGTCACCCGCGTTGAAGCGGTCTCGGGTGATACTCCCGAGCAACTACCCATCCTGTATGTCAAAGGCTTCAATGATGATGGTGTCAGTTGGGCGGAAACCGGACAATACTTCACCAAGCTAGCTGACATCACGAATGGCCAAACGCCGGTCAGCGGAAGTGCAAACATCCAAACCTACGGCGTGCAATTCTGGGCTGGTGATGACGGCGATCCACTTGCGGGTGCTGCACCCGGTGATCCTAATGACAACGCACACGCCGTCTTGAAATCACTCGAAGAACTTGCGGACCCGAATCAGTCCTACCACAAGCCGGGAGGTACGGAGTTCATTGCTGATTCAATCGGTTCGATCATCGGCAACCTCTTCGACCCTGAGCAATGGGTTCCAGTTTGCACGAATCTTCCCAATCTACAGTCGTGTTCCATTCCCGCATTAAGTTTTGACTTTCAAGCGGCACGAAGCGACTACAACCAAAACGGGTTAGCCGAGTATCACGCCGACGACCTTTTTGACTTGATCTCCGAAAGCCTAGGACAGCCGGGCAAGCTGGAAGACTTCTCTCAAGTGAATTTCGTCACACACAGCGCTGGTGGATTGGATACTCGAGCTTTCCTATCGCTCCTGGATGACAGCCCCTCTCAATCCATTCGGCAAAGCGTTGCCAACGTGATCTATACAGCGCCGCCGTTTGGTGGGAGCACATTGGCCGAGCTAGCTATACCATTCTTTGAGAATGACAGACTGCTTTCCACGCTTCAGAATCCATGGACCAGCGAAGTCCTGAGTGACGCGGCGCTTGGGCCTCTAGAAACGCTCATTCAAGCGTTCATCGCCGAGCCGATCGTTGCAACCTTGAATCTAGCAAGCGACCAATTTGAGGGAGGCTTTACCTCACTCGCCGAGCGTACGTCGTTGCTTCCCAACCCCGAAGAAATCCGTCAAACGATCTCACAAACGATCGATGAATTTGACACGCTAATCAAATCGGCAACGGCTTCGTTGCCTGGCGGTTCGCTTGGGATCTCCGAACTAAACGATCTCATCTTGGCGGCGACGCAGACCTTCACCGACCCACTGCAATCGCCGGTGATCGATCGAGTCGTTCTTCCGCTGGTCAAGCAAGTTTTGACGACGTTTGTTGGGCTGCCCGGGTTGCCAAAAATCAAAGAAGATCTTCGCCCATACGAGGCCATTCACAACAACTTGGAACGCTTTTCACCCAACACGGAGATCCCACAGTTCGTGGTCTGGGGCGAAGGTGGTTTCTTGCGTTATCTGACGCAGAAGGCTGGTGGCGATCCATCAATTCCAACGCCGGTCAACTTGGGGCCACCGCTGGAACTGGCCGCATCGGATCCGAACTCATTGCACGCCTATGGAGATGCGAATCGAAACGGACTCGACTTCAATAATCTCGACTTGCAACCAGGCGATGGAAATCTAAGCCGTACCAGTGCCCTTTTCATGACCGACTTGGTTGGTGGTTACATGACGGCGTTAGCGGGATTCAGCCGACACACTCATGGTTCCATCACAACCGATCCATTTGGCATCGAGACAAACATCCAAGGTTCTTTCCTCGATGGCGACGACGACAATGCAGCGTCGGTTGGCGAAGTGCTGGTCGAAACCTTTCTAACACCCGTGACAGCACTGGAAATTTCGCAGCCAACGATCGTTGTGAATCCAAACGCCAGGCTCTATCGGATCGGTCCCAATGCCGAGCTTTCCTTTGCACCCGAGGATCGCGAATTCATGGATTTGGCCTCCCGCGTCTTCCACGTCACCGCGGACGCAGTCGAGTATCGATTGGATCGTACAGGTTCCGAACCGACCGAGTGGCAGCAGATCAACCATGAGACTTTTCAACGAAGCGTCAACGACATCACGGCGACATTGGGATTGAGCGATCAAGAACGATTCACCATCGAATGGCGATCGATCAATCAACAAGGGGGTCGCGAGGCCATTCGATCTGCCAACTTCATCATCGATTCGTCTGCGCCAGGGCTGAACTTCGTCGAAGTCGTCGACGCGGAATCATCACAAGATGACAGCCAAATCGCCCTACCTTCAAAAACACCGCTTCAAAATCTGATTCAGAGTGACCGCTTGTCCAGTCGCTTTAATGTTGGCACTCTGGATCGACTGGAGGCGAATGATCCACTGGACTATATCGTAAGCCTCGATCGCGATAAGACGATTCGTCTTCAGTTCGATTCACCGGTTGAAGTTCGGTACCAATGGAACGATCCTGAACTCAGCTCGCCTCGTCCGACCACTCAGGGCAACCCGTCACAGGGGATCACCGAGTTCTTGATTCGCGAGCGACTTCCTTTCACGCCACAGATTCCAGGTTTGGGAGTCGACTACCTTCAACCTGGTGTGCACACACTCTATTACGAGGCCGAAGATCTGAGCGGCAATGTTTCCGAGATTCAGTCGCTGACTATCTTGATTGATCAAGAAGCGCCGACACTGATCTTTAGCGAGAAGGATGGGCAATTGATCGGCCCCGATGCACCGCTAACACTCTTTGCAAACGACTCGGGTGCTGGCGTCCAGCAAGCCTTCATTGACCTGCCGGGCATCGGATCAATCAGCGACACGGCCACGTTTACTCTCGGTGAAACGGACTTGCATGAGCAGATCTCTTCAGGTGATGAAATCACGTTGGTCGCGACCGGAATCGACCGAGTCGCCAATACGGCCAGCGAAACCTATACGCTTCGATATGACTACGAGACACCAGAAATAGAATTGTTGAACGTCACCGATTCGGTGATGTTGTTCGATGGTCGGTTTATCGCGACGGTTCCCGAAGTTCGAGTGGCGGTCTCAGCGTCCGATGATACCGC
>JBCCKZ010000082.1:0-12997 GCA_039027135.1 Planctomycetota bacterium | reverse complement strand
TTCATCCCAGTGGAAGCCAGCTCCCCCATCTTCCTTGATCACCATTCGACCACGCCATGTGATGAACTTGTGATCGAGGCGATGCTTCCTTGGATGAGGGAACACTTCGGCAACCCACACAGCTCGCACGCAGCGGGTCGCCAAGCCGCTGACGCAATCCAACATGCACTTCAATGCGTCGCAAGTTTGTTGAACTGCAATGCGGACCAGGTCGTTTTGACCAGCGGGGCGACTGAGAGCATTGCTATGGCGCTCGCTGGCGTCATGCGACATCCGAGGCAAAAGAAACAAACACTGTTGATCGGAGCCACCGAACATCCGGCGACACTGGATATTGCTGAAACGCTTGGACGCGACGGCTACAACATCAAGCGAGTCCGCGTGCACCAAAGTGACTCACCCATGGCGGGAACCATCGACCTCGATGCTCTCGAATCGTCGATCGATGATGATACCGCCCTGGTTAGCTTGATGGCTGCCAACAACGAGATGGGGGCGATTCACCCGTTGGATGCCGTTTCGAAGCTCTGCAGAGATCGCGGCGTTCTACTGCACTGCGATGCCACCCAGGCCATCGGGAGAATCGGGTTTGACCTAGCAGCAACACCGATCGACCTAGTGAGCTTTTCGGCACACAAGTTCTACGGCCCGATGGGTGTTGGCGGACTCATTGTCGGCGCGGCGGGACGTCGCGTCAGACTGAGGCCTCTGATCGTGGGCGGTGGCCAGCAGCAGGGCCGGCGAGGCGGTACCGTCGCAGTTCCGCTGGTGGTCGGCCTGGGGAGAGCCGCTCAACTGGCGGACCAACGACAAGAACTTTCTCAATCGGAAATCCACAGACTCCGAGATCGACTATGGAGCGGGCTTTCGAGTGGCATGGATGGACTGACGATCAACGGTCCACCGCTTGGGGGACAAGATCGTCTTCCTGGCAATCTGAACGTCAAACTACCGCTTGTTGAGGGAGAAGCATTGCTCTCAGCGATTGGTGATGAAGTCGCTTTTAGTACCGGCTCGGCTTGCAGCAGTACCGAGGGGAAGCCCTCTCATGCTTTGCTAGCAATGGGATTATCCGAAGCCGAAGCCCGTCAAAGCATCCGCTTGGGAATCGGGCGTGACACGACGTACGAAGAGATCGAGTCGGCAACCAAACAGCTGATAGCGGGGTGGCAAAAGCTCTCTTTACGTGGAACATCGTGAAACGCTAATCTCCGGGAGCTAGCGAAATTCTCAAAGGATTGAGAGACATGTTTGACCGACCGGATTCAGCCGCCTTGCGGCGTTTGGCGAAGACCGCCATCGCTGTTTGCTTGTGCGTATTTGCATTTTCGATGAACGCGAATTGGTCCTGGGGCCAATTCGACGTTCCCGATTCTTTGAAAGACGTCCCCCGATCGCTCGAGCAAGGTGCGCAGGACCAATTAGGCCGTTTGGGACAAACTGGCCGCGATTCGATGATCCAAGGCGGCCAAGCGGCGGAAGACTTCATCCGATCCAAAACGAATGAGTACGCTAGTCAGATTTTTGGTTCTAATCTGGACTCGAACACCTCCGCGTCAGCCGCCAATCCGCGTTCTCGTGACCTCATCACACCTCCCGCAACACGCTTCAATCAAACGAACTCGCCGGCAGCCAACGCAGACTCCTCTCGGAACGATCTGAGACAATCACAAGCATCTTCAATCAACCGACAGGGTGTCGGCACGATTGGTGATGTGAATGGCCCTTCTACGATGGGGATCGATCGTCTAAGCAATAACAATCAAATACCCAGTTTCGCTAACACGCGTGCAACGTCCACAACCACCGCGAATGCATCGACGACTCCTCCTGATCAAACCGGCCGACGGAATGGCGATCTCTTTGGCGCCGTCCCTAATTCATTGCAAAGATCGGCAGCTTCCACCGTGGCTCGGACCAGCCAAGGCATGCCCGTCAATCAAGTCAATGCTAGTCAGCAGGAGCAAAACCTAACAGCCGAACAGCTTCTACAACGGTATAACAATCGTCTCAAAATTGCCGAGCAGCAGCAAATCGACTTGCAGAGCTTTAGTAATGGAAACTTCGTAGGGTCCTATTACCCAAATCCGAATCTCAAGCGTGAAGAAGTGGTTGCCGGTGGCTGGGACTATGACCGATTCAATCGGGTACTCGACCCAAAAGGTAATGCGATATCATCAGCGCTTTATAAGACAGCCCCCGCGGCTCGCATGGCGAGCACACCGGTACAAACACGACCATACTCTTCAACGGACATGTCTCGCGCACGCGCGATGCCAGGGGGAAGCCGTGATCAGTACGACTCGATACGTCCTTTCGAAAACGGATCAAACTCACGCATCAGCGACTATGCCCAGGATCCAAGCAGCCGCCCGGAGAGCTTCGCGAGCTCCGATACGCTGAGACGTCAAGAACCAACTCGATACAACGACAATTTGGCGAATGATCCGACCTACCAACGCCGCTCGTACTCTGAGAGGGAACGCGGCTTTGTCGAACCCAACTATTCACAAGTGAATCAGCGAATGGCGTCACCGGCTTACAGGTCGGCATCGATGGAGAACGCGGCCATGATGACGCAGCGAGCGCCAACATCCACTCAACCGATATCGGCAACGGATCCCGGTTATGCAAATTCTCAACGCCAAGCGTCTGCGAATCCGCCGCCGGCAGCCGCTAACGCAACGAATTCAACGGCCTCGACTACGGGTCAAAAGCAACCACCAACCATCATCACAAAGACCAAAGAAGAACGCTCCAAAGGTTTCTTTAACCTTCTACTCGCCGGATCGTTTATTGTGAATCTTTACCTGGCCTGGTGGCTCCGCCATCTGCTGAGCAAATACCGTCACATGGTGATGGCTAAACGCGTTGCCCAGAATGCAGCCGCAGCTTAAGGCGTCACCGCACGCAGCACGTTTCGCACCGGCTGTCCAGGGATGTAAACCTTCGTGCGCACCACAGCTGGGGCGACCGCGACTGGCGCGACCACTGCTGGTGCAGCAACTACGGGCCTCGCGACACTAACCGCAGCCGGTGGGACCGCCGCTGGGATTGCTAAAGCGGTGCCTACCGTCGGCACAGCAGGTGAAGCGACAACGACCGGCCTCATCGCACCGTAGGCGACATACGGGGAACCTGCCGCCAAGACAGGACGTGATACCACAACGGGACGCGCAACGACCGGAGCGTAGACGCCCAAGGCAGGTCTGGCAGCAATGACGGGCCTCAATGAGGTGTAGCCAAAAGGGGCAACCGGGATGACAGCAGTCGGCTGCACACCTACCACAATTTGAGCATCCGCCCTATTTGAAGATCCGAAAGCCGCGATTGCAAACACCACGCAAGCTGCCGCGAACCGGCAAAACACGCGAGATGACTTCTGAAATTTATTCATTAAGAAACGATTGAGCTTGGAATGAGCGAGTTGTCCGGGTGCATGGCGATTTCCGCCGAACCCACCGATCGTTACGGCTTTTTGCGGTTACAGGCGGATACCTCCTACGGAATAGTCTACATGAGTGGGTCGAAAAACCCAGTATTTAGTGGACGTTGAGCGATTCGAGGATGTTCCGGCGTCACGCAAACAGCCGCGAATGCGGGGATTTCGTTCACTCTTCTGTCCACAAGCTGACTCCCAGACATTCGTTATTGGGTTAGTTGCACCGACCTCTCGATTGAGATTCTTTAGTTTCTGCTGGTTGGTGTTGCCGCCCCGGAGGTCCGTTGGTGGTTTATGGAAGCGTTCAATGATGCAGACTTCGAACCCAAGTCTGAGCAGCCAGAATTCGGTCAATGAATAAGAAGATTCGCGTATTACTCGTCGAAGATCACAGCGTGATGCGTCTGGGGCTTCGTGCAGCGTTTGAGGGCACGGAAGTCGAGGTCGTCGGCGAAGCTATTAGCTCGCAGGAAGCACTCGAGAAGAGTAACGAGATCCAGTGCGACGTCGTTTTGTTGGACGTTCGTCTGGGCGAAGAAAACGGCCTGGGTACTCTTGCGCGATTGAAGCTAGAGCATCCCGAGACACCCGTGATAATTTACTCGGCCCACGACAATCCCACCTATGTAGCGAGGGCTTTGGCACTCGAGGCAGCCTCTTTTGTTCTAAAGAGTGAACCGGTTAGTCGGCTCATCGAGGTTCTCAAGCTCGCTCATGCGGGAGAGCAGGCCTGGCAAAAATCTGACCTGAGACGGGTTACCGGAGCTTTAGCAACGCCTCGTGTTGGCGGCGATATCGATGTGCCGCTAACGCATCGAGAAGGCGAAGTCCTACATCAAATCACAGCTGGACTGACAAATAAGGAGATCGGCAAAACACTCGGCATAAGTGCCGAGACCGTCAAAGAGCATGTGCAGCACATCCTGAGGAAAATCGGTGTCACTGACCGGACTCAGGCGGCTGTGTGGGCCGTACGGAAGGGGCTGGTCTAGAGACACCTTCCTCCGTGGGTGCTATCCGATCACCTTCTTGTGTGCTAACGGATCAACCGTGCAATATTGGACAGCCGTGTGAGCATCCCAGGCGGTAGTTTCAGCTCAGCTGCTTCGTTTCGACTGAACGCTAGCACAAGAATTGATGGGAGCGATGCTAGCTCTTAGTGGCTCTTTTTTGAGTCCCTTGTCCGACCCGTTGGTCTGGAAAAGTCGAACTCTCCCTTCAAAAACGATGATATCGCTGGATGGGAGAGTCACTTAGCGTCGGCGGATCAACTTTTTCAGCTGATCCGCCCATTGATTACCGGGCGTTCTTGATTGCCGGGCTTTCTCAACCGAATAGCGGTCCTTCACCACTACCCAATCCGCCTTTGAGCTCGCCTTCATCTACATCAGGAAGTGCTGCAGCTTCTGCCTCATCGGCAGCACGCTCTTGCTCTTCCGTCCAGCCGACTCGTTTGAGCGACAGGCCGATCTTTCGCTCGTCGGTATCCACTCGAAGTACCTTCACCTCGATATCGGTACCAACCTTCACGATCTCTTCGGGGTCCTCGATCTTCTCATCGGACAGTTCGCTGATATGGAGAAGACCTTCCAAGCCGTCTTGTAGGCCAACAAAAACACCAAAGTTGGTGATCTTAGTGACGGTACCCTTAACGAGCTGACCCGGTTGGAAGCTGTCAGGAATGTCGCCGTCCCAGGGATCATTATCGAGTTGCTTGAGCCCCAATGCGATACGACGTCGCTCTTCGTCGACGCTGAGGATACGGCACTCGAGCTCCTGCCCCTTCTCGAGCATTTCGCTCGGATGGGCGATCTTTCGAGTCCAAGACATGTCTGAAACGTGCAGCAATCCGTCGATGCCTTCCTCCAACTCGATAAATGCACCGTAGTTGGTGAGGTTTCGAACACGCCCCTTGACGTTCTGACCTTCGGGATAGCGACTGATGACTTCGTCCCAAGGGTTCTTCTGAGTTTGCTTCATTCCGAGGGACAACTGTTGTCCCTCGGGATCGACACCCAAAATACGTACCTTGATGCTGTCGCCGATATTGACCAACTCATTGGGATGATTGATGCGTTTGGTCCAGGACATTTCCGAGATATGAACCAGACCTTCGATTCCAGGCTCCAGTTTCACGAAGGCACCGTAGGACATGACGTTGACTACTTCGCCATCGTGGTCGGAATCGACAGGGTATTTCTGTTCGATGTTTTCCCAAGGATTCCGATCCTTTTGCTTCAATCCCAATGCGATCTTCTGCTTCTCGCGATCGACGTGAAGGACCTTCACTTCAATCTCTTGATCGATGGAAACCATCTCCGACGGGTGGCCGATTCGCTCCCACGCCATATCGGTGATGTGCAGCAGACCGTCGATACCACCAAGGTCCACAAAGGCACCGAAGTCGGCGATGTTCTTAACGATTCCCTTTCGAATCTGACCGTTCTCAAGTTCCTGAATAAGGTAGGCGCGATCTTCTTCTCGCTGCCGCTCAATCAAGCTACGACGGCTGATAACAATGTTTCGACGAGTGTCATCGATTTTGAGAACTTCCGCCTGAATCACGCGGCCGATGAAATCGCCAATGTCACCGGGACGTCGGATATCCACCTGGCTGCCGGGCAGGAAGACACTGACTCCGATATCAACAAGAAGACCACCCTTGATTTTGCGAACAACAGTTCCAGTAACGACCTGACCCTCAGCGATCTCGCTGATGATTCGTTCCCATTCGATAATCGCTTCGGCTTTCGACTTCGAAAGCGCGATCATCCCGTAGGGGTCATCGGCTGCACCTAACTCGTCCTCCATCTCCTCGATGAGAACTTTGACCGTGCCGCCAACAACAGGCTTTTCTTCCTCGGCGCCCCATTCGCTTAGAGCAACGGTTCCTTCGCTCTTGAATCCAACATCAACGAGGGCCCATTCGTCATTGATTTCGACGATTTTTCCGTCGACGATTTCGCCCTGAGCGTAATCCTGCTGATCTTGCTCGAGGTACTCAAGCAGCCAATCTTCAGCTTGCTCTTCTGGGGCCAGGACCGCCAATTCGCCGATAAGGTCGTCGTCGTCGAGGTTGCGGATGAGGTTGCGATCTACCATGTGTGATCTTCATAGCGAGGCGATCGAGTCGGCTCGATCGGTCAGCGGAAACCGATGGAGTGACGATCAGCCGTCGAGGGTTGGAGGTATTGGAAAAACCGCTGAGGCTGCCACAATCCAGATTTTTACGGAATTGCGGGTCGCGAAAGCTAACAAATCCGCGACTTAGTCACAAGCGCTATCGCCAAACCCTACGAGGCGTCACAATCGCCGCGAGGCCCTGCAAATCTCAAAGGTTTAACTCTCGAGCCATCAACATGACGCCTACCGATCCACCCAAAATCAGCATGAAAGTAGCACTGGGCGGTGATCACGCCGGCTTTCCACTGAAGCAGCAGATCATTGAACATTATGGAGGTCGCCTGACCGAGCTGCTCGATTGTGGAACGCATGGCACAGAAAGCTGTGACTACCCAGACTTTGCGATCAGCGTATCCAAGGCTGTTCTGGAGGGCACCGTCGAACGAGGAATTGTTGTCTGCGGAAGCGGCGTCGGCGTTAGCGTGGCGGCCAATAAAATCCCGGGCATTCGAGCTGCGATCTGCCACGACACTTACTCGGCACACCAGGGCGTCGAACACGATGACATGAACGTTCTTTGCATCGGTGGCCGAATCATTGGCAGCGAACTAGCCTTCGAGATCATCGACGCGTTTTTGGGTGCAAGCTACACGCCTGGCGAGCGACACCAACGAAGGCTCGACAAAGTGCTTGCCATAGAGAAAAACGGCTTGAAAGCCGATCTCGCGGTGTTCGACTGAAATCGGCCTAATTTGCCCCGTCTGCCTCCCACATGATGAACTTGTTGGGATCAATCGAACGCGTCTGATGAGCCAAGACGCCATTGAGCAATTCAATAGCCATTCGACTTTCCAATGTGACCCCCGCGCGCACACCAACACAGGGATCGTGACGCCCTTTCTCAAGTTTGAAGTCGACTTCTTCGAGTGACTTGGTCACTGACTTTTGGTCCAAGTGAATCGTTGAAGTTGGCTTGAATGTGACGCGTGTGATCAAAGGCATACCCGTCGTGATACCACCAATCATTCCTCCGTGGGTATTGCTCTGATACCCGTCTCGTCGAATAGAATCGTTGTTCTCGCTTCCAAATCGATCGGCCACTTGCACGCCATCGCCCACCTCACAGGCATAGACCGCATTCAAACCACCGAGTGATGCCATGAGACGTAATTTAAGGCTCGAGTAGAGCGGGTCGCCAACCAAGGCGGGCACCTTCAATGCAACGATCTCCAAAATCGCGCCAACGCTATCACCTCGTTTACGAGTCTCGATAATCAGGTCCGTCGCCTGATCGGAAAAACCAGCATCGAGCGTAGCGATTTCATTTTTGGCTAGCTTCTCTTTAACTTCCTCAACACTCGCATCATCAACACGCAACCTGTTAAAGGTGCTCGCCAGAGTTGTCTTTGCACGAAGCTTTCCCACACCTACGATCGAAGAGAGAATTTCCGTTTGGAAAACCTGACGCAGAACCTGACGGGCGATCGAACCTCCGACGACATCAGAAATTGTCGATCGATAGCTACTGCGTCCGCCACCACGAACATCCACATGTCCCTTGGATTGATGGAACTTCACCAAGTCCGTGTGACCAGGACGAACCTGTCCACCTTCACCCAAGAGTTGGTTGTAGTGACCGGACTTCTGAGAGGTCGAGAGAACCAAAGCCGACAGGGGCTCACCGGTACTCAATCCCGATTCATAACCAAGCGTCTGCGAAGTGACCTCACCCACCGTCGTGGAAACTTGAGTTGGCCCCAGTAGTTTCTCGGCATCAGGCTGGAACAGGCCCGAAGTCAGAACCACTTTATCTTTTTCATTTCGAGGAGTGCCGTGTTTGTTTCCACCGGGGCGTCGTCTGTCGAGGTCCTCTTGGATTGACTCTCGATCAATGGCCATGCCGGGAGGACACCCGAGGGCGATTGTCGTCACCGCGGGACCATGCGATTCACCAGCACCAACGACGATGTAGTAGGGACCACCAAGGATTTCGGGCATGAGGGTATCAAACGTGGGACGTAGTACTTTGAATCAACGCAGCAGAAAAGCGTCTTCTTCATTTTCGATGATCCTGTATTCACTTCCACCCCGTAGCCCCGTAAATGACTGAACCTTCCCACTGGGCCAAGTGATTTTGACGTTGAGAACGCCATCTTGATCGGGCATCGAAGGATCCGAGGCGAGCAAATCGACCACGGACTCATCGTGGCTCAGATAGCCACACCCCGATGTTTGCCAGCGTTTTTGACCAATCGACGACTCAATAGTCGCTCCGATGGCCGAGCGTTCCGTGTTCGTTGCACTCAAATAAAGGCGAACAAGGCTAGGGTATCCACGATCAGCGGAGATACCAGAAATGACCTGGTAGGGTGTGCCGATCGCGCCGACGACCATATCCAACCATCCATCTCGATTCAAATCTCCCACCGCCAGTGAACGCCCGAGGATTGGCGATTCAAAAAATGGGTGTGCCTTGGCTTCCGCCTCCACGA
This sequence comes from Planctomycetota bacterium, assembly GCA_039027135.1. GTDB lineage: Bacteria > Planctomycetota > Planctomycetia > Pirellulales > Pirellulaceae > Rubripirellula. Next base: position 3,940 of record JBCCKZ010000082.1, on the reverse strand, counting down.
ATTGATCGCCCCTTCTCCACAACAACTGCGGTTTCATTTGAAACGACTCTCCGCGATGTCGGCGATCCGATATGTGGCCATTGAGGGTCAGAAGATCCTCATCGCCATCACGATCAAAATCATACGCCTTGGTTCCAAAACCGACGGCTGAAGTCGTGGGACGACTCAAGTCGTATCGATTGGCTTGGTCGGTGAATCCCGAGCCTTTTCTTTGAATGTAAAGCGAAGCTGGTTCACCCGAGAAATTCGCGATTTGAAAATCGACCAGCCCGTCACCATTGAAGTCGGCCGGCGCGATCCCCATGGAAGCCGTCGGAACGCCATCAAAGTTGTGGGCGATGCCTGTACTGACAGCACGATCAACGAAAAAGGGAACACGAGAGCCATCAACAGATGCTTCAAGCAGGTGGTTGGATCGTCCATCGTTCCCAATCAACAACTCGAGCTGGCGATCTTCATCAAAGTCGCCCACAACAATCCCTAAGCCTGTACCCGGTTCGATCGTATCAGGATCAACCAAACGCGATCGAAATGCCCCATCATTTCCAGACTCAAACCAGACATCCGGCTGCGGGATGAATTGCAACGGCCCCGTGTCGACGTAAAACCCATCAGGACCGCGTGTCAAAGGCTCAGCCGCCTGTTCCCAATCGATGTACTTGGCAACGTAAATCTCTGGAAGTCCATCTCCCGTCCAATCCGCCATTGCCGCGGACGTGGGGATCATCGGCAATTGCTTCCCAAGTAGCGAGGTTTGATCCTCGAAAGTGCCATCTCCTTGATTGATCCACAACGAGAGCCGACCAAAACTGCAAAAGAAGAAATCGGGAAAGCCATCCTGGTTTACATCTCCAACTGTAATACCGGTCGTATAGCGATCAATGTCAAAACCACTTTGCCTTGTGACATCAAATAAACTGCCAGAAACATTGTGCAGTAAAACGCTCTTGGATTCCGAACCATAGTCGATTGGGAGAGCATCACCCTGAGCCAACGATAAGTCAGGCCAACCATCTAAATCAAAATCTGCTATCGCAATTCCACCGCCAAGTGACTCACGCAATGCCATGTGCGCAAGATCACCGTCGGGCCGATGAAGGTAGGTGAAATCTAGTCCAAGGGACTTTGTCAAATCCTTCCAAATTAACCCATCACCGGATCGATCGAGCTCACTCATTTCCGCTTGGCTTGTTCCACCTGCAAGAGCCAGATCGCCACGCTTAAGCCACTCGGCTTGCAGCTCCTTAAAGATGTCGCCAACCGACTTTGAAGGACGCAGCCCCATCAGCGTCTCCTCGATGAGTAGATCCTTGAGGTCAGGTTGACTTGCAAGTGATTGCCAGTCCCTTGCTAAACGATTCATTTGTGCACGGTCAGCGACCAGCATGGCAGCCCCCAGCGACTCGAAAGGCCTACCAAGTACAAAGAAGTCCTTGGCCATCTTTGAAAAGATTTGCCGACGTCTTTCCAAAGGCATTGACTCCCAAGGCTCTAATTCCTGCAGCAGGTCCTGCCATTGAAAGATAAGCGAGGCTCGATTCTGAGCCTCCAGAGCAACCTCCGGGTTATCGTCGAGAATCACTGAGTGAAGCTGTAACAGAGCAAGACGCCTTGTCGGGTCGATCGCTAAAGCGTGCAGCAGAAGATCAACTGTCCAGTCTCGCCGCGCAAGTTCGGTTGTCACATGCGACAAGGCCATCACGCCCTCGACATAGCTCAAACACGCCGGACGCTCCTCGATGTCCAACCAAACCTCGATCGGCAACTGAAGCTGGGCATGACAGAATGCTTGCAGCGATTGCAGCAGATCTAGCTGCTTTTCACGCGTGACGGAATCAATCTGAACATCGTTTCGGCAGACTTCTTTCGCAGTCTCAATCTGCTCAAGTGCAGTGCGATATCGCTTCTTGAAGATCTCCCACTGTGCCCTCGCCAAGCTTGTGTTGGCACCTGAACTCGCCGCTGACCTGGGCTCCATCAAGGGAAAGGGGCGACTTCGAATCAGCAACGACGAAAGCAATTCCGCGTTGAAGCTTCGATTTAGAACAAGCCTGTCCGCCAAAGATGACGCCTCTTGGCGAAGCCCCTCCTGATTTAGTTTTCGCCATCGCGTCAGCGGATCCATCTCTCTCGACGCAGAGTCGACCCTCGCTTCCGCTACAGCAGCTGGCTTCTGAGTCTGCTTGGGCTCATCGCGATGGCACCCTGAGGCAAACAGGGTGACCCAAAACGCAACCAACACGACAAGGACTTGGGATGAGTGCAAGTGTTCTGGTTTTTCTTTTCAGGCGTGAAGCTTCAGGGCATTTGTACCTCACTATACGAACAAAAAGCTCCACCCGTTTTTCAACGGGCGGAGCTTCTGAATAGATTTCAGCTTGAAAAGCTTGATCAGTTGGCGATACCGCCGCTGGCCATACCGTCTTGCAGGTTGGCTTGGCTGATGTCGACGGGAGTCTCACCACCCTTGCGGCTACCGTAGGATCCCCAAACGCCGTAGGGGCTCTCAAGCACGTTACGGTTACCCCAGTTGACGGGAGTCGCGCGGGGGTCGCCAGCGTCGATTCCGTCGTTGATGAAGGCAACTGCACCGTCACCCATCAGGACGTGAGCACCACCAACGTGGCGGCTACCAACGCTCCAGATACCCGACGAATCCCACCAGTCCGAAACGCATTCGCGGTTAGGCCCTAGGATTGTGTTACATTCGCCGAACGTTCCGTAATGCTCGCTCCAGTGAGCTCCACGACGGTTACGCGACCAAGTAAATCGAGGATCGGTACCACCGGTGCCAAACTGGTTATCCCAACGAAGACTATCCTCTGGATCGAACCATTGGTTATCAACAGCGATGCTCGGGTTGGTGTTATAGGTTCCCGAGAATGAACCGTTAAACAACTCCATAAAATCCGTTCGCTTATCGCGGTCATTAAGGCTGGTTGGGATTTCACCCATTGCAATCGTGTTGCTCAAGCCATCAATGATGTCACGTCGCTTACGCAGGAATCGACGTCCAAAGAAACCTCGATCGCTGAAGTTGACCTGTTCCGAACGCCATGGCTCGGTTCTCGACAACGGTGCCAAACGACCAGTCATCGTTCCGCCACGAGTCTGAGTCCAGTGAAGCGAGTCACCAATACAAGCGACGTAGTTAGCTCGACCGCTTGCGGGCGAGCCGACACCAGGATCCGAAGGACAACGAAGCGTTGGAATCTCAGTCATCCAAGGCGTGTAGCTATTGATGTCTGGCGTCGGGCCCCAAGGCTGCCAAGGCGTGGCCTTGCCGGCATTGATGTTACCCATCGCCTGGACGATCAGAGTGTCGTCGGGCAGCGTGTTACCAAAGATATCCGTGAAGTTAAAGTTCCGAATATCGTCGTATAGGTTTTGCTGCTCGATGTAAGGGAGCATACCAACCATGATTGACAAACGACGCATGTTTGCCATGTCATTGGTGTTCCACTCGTTGCTAGCACCAGTGTGGGTGAATCCACCGCTTGGCATCATAGTAACGTTACCGTTTCCACCACGCTCGTTGGAGCCCTCGTTCCAGTAACCGGTTCCGGTACCGTCACCGTGGTTGGGGAATTGTTTGAAAGTCGACTCGTAGTTGTACATCGCCAAGCCGAGCTGCTTGAGGTTGTTACTACAAGCCATACGACGGGCTGCCGCCCGCGCTTGCTGAACGGCTGGCAAAAGCAAGCCAACCAAAATGCCGATGATGGCAATCACGACCAATAGTTCCACGAGTGTGAAACCGGCCGCTCGCGTTCGATTACGAATGAAGAGACCTTGAGTAAGGGGATGAACACCGGAGAAAAATAATCCGGTCGCACGATGGTGCGTGGAGGTCTGCATCCGGTCAAGGGCGATTATTCGCCCATTGCAGACCAACACCGGCCACCTACCAGCCTTCACATCCCCTTCAGATCTCTAAACA
>JBCCKZ010000081.1:0-13165 GCA_039027135.1 Planctomycetota bacterium | reverse complement strand
GTCTTTTTTGGCAGTAGGTACGCTTCTAATTGCCTCCGGCTTTTCGCTCGGTCGACCGTTGTCTCGTCCGGTTGCCGATGCAATCAAAGCCGAAACACAGTTGGAGTCTTTGGTTAGTGAGTCTCAGCCACGTTGGCGTTCAGTGCTTGGATATGTGGTCAAGCGTTTGCGAGATTTGCTGAAGCTGAGCTTCTTTGTGACGCTTATTTCCACACCTTTGGTCTGGCATAGCTTCAATGTAGTTACACCCATTGCGATTCTAATGAACGTCTTGCTGGCTCCCTTGTTGCTGGTTGCCTTAGGAAGTGGCATCGCCGCAATCTTTGCCGCAAGTATCGGTCCCGCATGGGCGGCCGTGCCAGGCGGACTGTGTGGAGCGACGTTGGAGTTGATGACTTGGTTGATTGATGTTGGTGCCAGTGTTCCATGCGGGCACTATTGGTTGCCGTCTCCGCACGCTGGGTGGGTTTGCGTGTTTTATCTCGGGCTGCTTGTTTGGCTCCTGCTTCGTAAGGGGCCCGTCTCGCCAAGACGTTTTGTTCGATACTTGATCTTGTTGATCGTGTGGTTCGTCGTCGCTTGGATCGGTGCCTTTGGACTGTACCCACGATCAGAAAAGTATCGATTGGGCGAAATGACCGAGGCAGTTTTTGTTGATGTGGGCCACGGCACAGCCGTCGTGATTCGCTCAGGTGCTGAAACCTGGTTGTACGATTGCGGCCAACTGGGCAATGAGGAATTCCGACCTCGCGGAATCGATCAGGTGCTTTGGTCGATGGGTATCACGCGGATCAATGGCGTGTTCCTGTCACATGCTGATGCGGATCACTTCAACGCACTACCCAGTCTTTTAGAACGCTTCTCCGTTGATCAGGTCTACACTCCTTCGGGGATGCTCGAGGACGAGGAACCCGCGGTGAGGGTGCTCGCTGGTGTCATCGAGAGGCATGGCCTTGCCGTCAAAGAGCTGAGTGCCGGTGATGAAGTAAGGATGGGCAAGGGGCTTTCGGTGACCGTGCTCCATCCGCCGATTGGTGAACGATTTGACTCTGACAATGCTGGCTCATTGGTGCTGCAGCTTTCCAAGGCGGGGCGAACCATTCTCTTGCCTGGCGATCTTGAACCGCCCGGCACCCAGCAGCTTCTTGAGCATCCTCGACCCAGTGTTGGCGGGATTCTAATGGCTCCTCATCACGGTTCGCTGAGAGCCAACAGTGAAATGGTGCTGCAATGGGCGCGTCCAAGGTATGTGGTCATCAGCGGTGGACGCCTCACGGATCGCGCCGAAGTGCTTCAGAAGTTTGCGTCCACGGGGGCCGAGGTCTTCCGCACGGCTCAGGACGGCGCTGTCCGAGTACGAATCCTCGAATCCGGGGATGTTGAGATTAGAAGTTACTTGAAAGATCCGTGGTGACCCGAAAGCCGAAATGGGGGAGATTTACCGATTGTATCGAAGGGTGAGCGCTTCGAACGGCGACACTGAATGCGGCTATTCGTTTCACCCTGCGGCCGTGTTCGTCGATCTGGTTACACTACATTCACTATGCAGTGGCTCCATCAAATTTCGATCACCTGCTTCGCGACAAGCTATACGGTCGTGTTCTTGGTCGCGTTAGTGGGGGTTCTGCGCTCGGGTAGGTCGCTTCCGGCCGCATCGCTACTTGGTTGGATCATGCTCGGTTTGGGCTTGTTCACCCACACGACCTATTTGCTGCTCCAACGCGACGGACCCACGCTTTGGGCTTCGTGGTCAGAGTGGTCCATGCTGACGGCCTTGCTGCTTGCGTTGAGCTACGCGATCGGTCAGATCCGACGTCCCGATACGATTGTGGGGGTATTTTTCCTGCCCGTTATTCTCGCGCTCATCGCGCTGGGAATAGCCATTCGCGATGTTCCACCATTTGACCAAGATAGGGCGGTGGAGCTTTGGAGAATTGTTCACGCAGCTGGAATGGCGGCTGGCACGACGGGTGTGATGCTAGGTTTCATCGCGGGCGTGATGTTCCTGGTCCAAGCTCGCCGGCTCAAGCGACACCGGGCAGGATCAAAACTACGCCTCCCAACCCTGGAAACACTTTCAAGGGCGAATCGACAGTCGTTGGTTTTCAGTACCGTTTCGGTGGCAATAGGTGTTCTCGCTGGCGTCGTGATGAACATCAACCGATGGGGAAACGTGGGATGGGTTTCGGGCGGTGTGCTGCTGTCTTCGTTGTTGCTTCTTTGGCTCGTTGCCGCGACATTGATGGAGTATTTCTATGAACCGGCCAGCCGCGGTCGCAAAGCCGTTTATCTCACCGTGGCTAGCTTTGGCTTCTTGGTCCTCGCGATCGGAAGTGTGATGACGACGGATCACGGTCAGGGGAGTCAGCCAGAAAGGTCAACGCCAGCGACGGCAGTTTCGAGCGATTCTGGGGGGGCCGTTTCGCCATGAAGTTGCAGATGCTGGGATGTTCGTTTCATCAGACGGCGGTTGATTTTCGAGAGAGATTGAACTTCAGCGGGCCGGAGCTTAGCGACACGCTCAAGGCTTTCCGTCAAGAGTTTCCCAATAGTGAGTTGGTACTGCTAAGTACCTGCAATCGAACGGAACTCTACACGAGCACGGCGGGTAGCGAAGCACTTGATCGTGAAGAGGTGATCACATTCCTTGCTCGTCAGCAGAATCTCACTGCCGAGGAGCTGCTAGATCGGTTGATCTATCGAAGTGGAGCCTCTGCTGTCGAACACCTTTTCACCGTTGCAGCCAGTCTAGACAGTATGGTGATTGGCGAAGCTCAGATTCTTTCCCAGGTCAAACAAGCTTACGATCGTGCTTGCACGTTCGGTTCGGCAGGGCCACTGACACATTCGGTTTTTCAGGCAGCCAACCGTGCTGCCAAGCGTGTTCAGACTGAAACAGCTATTCATCGCCGGAGGGTCAGCGTTCCCAGCGTTGCTGTTGGGGAGGTCATCCCTGACTTCTTTGACTCGATTGATAACAAGTCCGTTCTCGTTGTCGGCGCTGGCGAGATGGCCGAAGAAACACTGAGGTATCTTAGAACCGCCGGGGCAAGACAGATCACGTTACTCAATCGCACCTTCGAAACCGCTGCGACGATGGCTGCTCAGTTTGAGTGCCGCTGCGATCGATTCGAAACGTTGCCTGATCAGCTTCATACTGTTGACATTGTTGTGACGACTACGTCTGCTCCCAATTACATCATCGAAAAAATCGGACTTCGCAGGTATCGCCAAGCGGCGAAGAGGGCGAATGTTGTTGATTCTCGATCTCGCCGTTCCTCGTGATGTGGATCCGGACCTGGATCAGTTCGAGAACGTTTACGTCTATGGAATTGATGACCTTCAAGCTGCGTGCCAGCGAAACCGCGATGAGCGGAAAAAGGAATGGCCCAAGGCGAAAACAATCATCGAAGAAGAAACCCAGCGCTTCATGCAGGCGTTTGGTCATCGCAGCACCGGACCCGTGATCCGGCGACTGCGTGAGCAGGCGGGGTCGATTCGTGATGAGGAACTCGAGCGTTTAATCAGCAAGTTGCAACTTGGCAGTGACGACGCGATGAGTCGTGAGATCGAGAAGTCATTTGATCGATTGATCAACAAGCTCCTCCACCCGCCATTAGCTTCGTTGAGGGATGACGCAGCCGAAGGCCACAATCGAGGGTTGGTAGATGCGCTTCGGCACCTCTTTAAACTCGGCGATAGCGGCGACGAATAGTTTTGATTAACGGTCGCTTTCGAGCGTGATCTTCCAATGTGATTGTGACTCGGCCTGCTGTGACTGCCCAATTCGCTCGTAGTGGAGCGTTGTTTGATCAATTGAGGCTTGCCAGGACTAGAATTCGGATGAGATGTGTGTGCCACTGCCGGAGACGCTTGATTTCGGCGAAATTGACGGCAATCGCCCCTCTACTTTGCCTAGGTCGCATCATCCTCAACTTGGTCAGGCGGTGTTCCCGGGACTGACAATCGTTATAAGCGTTTGGGCTCGACGAACCGTTCGACTCTCGACGACAATACGACCCCGTTTTCACACCTTGGATTATTGCTGATTTGGACCCCACAACTCCTCTGCTGCAACGCCGCAGCCCTCTAGGGGTTTCCTATGCACTTTTGATCCTGTTCGTTTTTTTCGCGGCTATGCCGGTCGCATTTCGTGCGAGTCGTTTAAGTCTCGGAAAGAAAGAGAACGACGTCAAGGATTGGCTTCCAGCGGACTTCGTTGAGACTTCGGAGTTAGAGTGGTTTACTGACCATTTTGCAGGTGACGCGTTCGTTCTAGCGACCTGGGAAGGCTGCACGGCTGACAGTCCAAGTCTTGAGCTGTTCGCAAGCAAGTTGGCCTATGAGGCGGCGACCCGCGATACCGGTGAAGGATTGCCACAGGGCACAGCCGAGATTTACCGCCGTGCCGCGTCCATCGGGCGAGAGTTGGGGCTGATGGAAGCCGATGCGTCGTACTTCAATTACGGCGGCCAAAATGAAAAGTGGTTCACCACATCGGATAACCAGTGGTTCTACGTTTTGCCCAATGGCCGGCTCTACCGATGGGATCAGGCGATCAGTGGCCCGTCGGCTCTCATTCGAAAAATCCGAAAGTCTCGGGGTACCTATGAGCTCGATGGCCAGTTGATCACGGCGTTCTCCATTCCCTCAAGCACTGGACCGGGTGAAGAGGAACCGGTCAATCCGTTCTACAATGACCCTTCACTGATCGCGGCGCCGCTGATTCAAACGGTTCAGACCGGTCAGATGATTCTTGACGATTTGGCATCGCCCGGTGGTCCGTTGTGGCCTCGAGAATTCATTGATCCATCACGCCGTAAGTTGGTTGCTGAGCGTCGCGCGATGGAGCGGCTCTCCGGCGTGTTATTTGCGCCGGCCACGCCACAGGGATTTGAATGGACAGTTGAAGCTTTTGAACGCGAGGCGAATGATGCGGGCCGAGAGATCGAGGTCGATCGTTTTCGCTATCTGGTGGGTCAAGAGCTGGATTCCATTGTCGAAGAACAATTTGATGGATCGCGAGATGATCTGATCAACGCAACGACTGAGATGCGTGATCGGCTTTGGTACCAAGTGTTCGATGCCGCCGAGATTGACGCACCACCTCGCCAAAGCTGTGTCCTTATCACCATGACGGATCTTGGAAAAGACAACCTCGCCCAGGTGATTGGACGTGGGGTGATGGGAGGTCCTCGTGGACGGGTGATGGAGCTGGCCGATGAAGCCGGTTTGTTCGCGCCTCTTTCGCCATCGGTCTTGCCTCCTCCATTTAATCGGGCCGTACCGGAATCGAGCCCCAATCGTCCGGCGCTCCGTTTGGGTGGGCCGACGGTTGACAACATGGCCATCGACGAAGAGGGAACCATCACGCTCGTCCGGCTTGTCGGTTACAGCATGCTGCTTGGGTTTGGACTGTCTTATCTGTGTTTCCGGTCCTTCAAGATCACCATCATGGTTTTCGTCGTAGGCGGATCGGCCGCAATGCTGTCGATGTCGATGGTTTGGTGGACGGGTGGCCGTGTGGATGCGATCTTGATGAGCATGCCATCGCTCGTCTACGTCCTCGGCCTGTCGGGGGCGATCCATGTGGTGAACTATTATCGCGATGAAGTTCGCGTTCGAGGCGAATCGGGTGCGGCAATGCGAGCTCTTAAGCACGCCGCGATTCCTTGCACGCTCGCCTCGCTGACGACGGCGATCGGATTAGCTTCACTGCTGACGAGCAACCTAGCTCCGATTAGTAACTTCGGACTCTACAGCGCTATCGGTGTGATGGCGACGCTAGGCGTATTGTTCTCATACCTGCCTGCAGCCTTGGAGGTCTTCAGACCTTCAGTTCCTCAAGAGGTTGCCAGTTCAGATGTTGATGCCGGCATTGATGGCCGGATCGAAGGGAAGTTGAGTCGTTGGTGGGCAGGGGTCGGACGAACCATCACTAGTCACCATGCGCCGGTAAGCATTGTCTGCTTAGTGTTGCTCATTGGTGCGGCGCTGAGCATGCAGAAACTGAAGACATCAGTTCATCTTCTCGAGCTGTTCGATCCTGGCGCCAGAATCATTCGCGACTATGCATGGTTGGAATCTCACTTTGGGAAGCTTGTGCCAATGGAAGTGATCGTTCGGATGCCTCCCGATGTCATTGCCGAAGAGAACGCGGACAAGACGGGACTAAAGCTGACGACGCTCGAGAGAGTCGAGTCGATTGCTCGGATTCGACAAGTTGTCCATCGTTCGCTAGGCGAAGAAGGGATGGATGTGGTCGGTCAGGCTTCGGCCGCGGATACACTTCTCCCCACCCCACCCGCGGTATCAAACGGCTACAACCCCATCAGGTCGAAGTTTAATTCTGAGATCAGTAACGCGCTCGACGATATTGTGGATGCGGACTATCTAAGGTTTGAGAAGGATGGGCCGTTCAAAGGAAGTGAGCTGTGGAGAATCAGCCTGCGAGTGGCGGCTCTATCAGATGTAGACTATGGCCAGTTTATCGCTCAGGTGCGAAAGGCTGTTGCACCCGTGCTGGCAGCTCATGTTGCCCAGCAACGTCTCATTGATGCGGTCAGTATGAATCCCGAGCGTGGCAAGAGGTCCAAACGGGCGCTTTTTGTCGGTAGCGATAAGCCACCGTCCATTGCCGATGTTGAGTTGTTAGACGATGAAGGTGAGATTCTTGCGGGGAATGCCTTTGAAGCTTCTCTGGCGGAAATTGTGCAAGGAATGTCCTTTAAGTCGTCGTCAATGTGGATCAATCCTACTAATGAGTTGATGTCCAAGTGGCGATCCAGTGGACGTCTAGAACAGAAATTCTCCGAGTTTGACGCTGTCATTTGGGTTGATGACGGTGAGTTCAAACAGAGCGACTTCGGTGAAGGCACCAAACTCGTTGACCTTCGGGATCTGCGTGACTTCGAACCAAAACGGATCCTTGTCGAAGGGAAGTATCCGGCGACCGAGGGCGGTGGCCCGATTGATGCGATTTACACGGGGGTCATTCCCGTTGTTTACAAAGCGCAGCGGACATTGCTTCAATCGCTCGCCGATTCAATCGGCATGGCTTTTGTGCTGATTGCTGGCGTGATGGTTGTCCTGCTTTCGCCGGCACGCCGAGTGATTGATCGTTTCCGTCCTGGCAAGTTGGCTTACGGTGTCGCGGCCGGAGCGGTTGCCATGATCCCTAACGGCTTTCCCGTGATCATGGTTTTCGGTGCCATGTGTCAGTTAGGGATCGAGATTGATATCGGAACCATGATGACGGCTTCGGTTGCAATGGGTGTTGCGGTGGACGACACGATCCACTTTCTATCTTGGTTCCGTGAGAACCTTGATCGTGGCCTTTCGCGTGTCGAGGCCGTCATTGAAACCTATCGTCGTGTCGGTCCTGCGATGACCCAAACAACGATTGTCGGCGGACTTGGATTGTTTGTGTTTGCCCTTTCGACATTCACGCCGACTCAACGTTTTGGGACACTGATGTTGGTCATGCTTGGTGCCGCCCTCGTTGGTGATTTGATTTTGCTGCCCGCGTTATTGGCTGGGCCACTCGGGCGTGTGTTCAAGCCAAGAGGTGGTGGTGGGCAGCCCGTGGAACCTGCGATGAGCGAGCAGATCACCGAGCAGCTTGCTAGACCCGCTGATGAGGTCATTCGGGGGATTGAGGAGCCCGCGGCGCCGATTCTTAGGATTCATCCTCCGTCGATGGAAACTCATCCAAAGTCGGCAAAGCAAAGCCGAGCGGCTCGAAAGTCAAGATAGGCGATCTCACCGTTGCTTGTGCCAATGGCTTGGGACTGTGCATCTAATAAGTGAAAAGTAGCCGTGCTTTCTTCGAAATCCTCGTGTTGGCAACGGAAGTCACTTTCGACTGACTCCCTTGCCAACCTATCGGCCATCTCTCGGTTGCCCGGTGAATATGTGATCCGAATTCCGCTTCAGACGTAGAATAGGAAATCCGGTCTTCAACTTCGACGATAAAGGGTTGTTATGGACGAGCAGCCGAAACCTTACGCACCTCCGGCAACGGGACTTCGGGCAGTTCGAAGAAATGCAAATGCATGGCGTTGGACTCGAAACGGTTTTCTGATGGCTTCGATCCCGCTCTTTTGTTTGGGAACGCTAGGGCTCTACGAGAATTATCAATACGCTGCAAATCCATCGCCCGAATACTATCGTTGCGGCCTCGTTATGATGGGACCCTACATCATGATCTTTCAGATTGCTCCAACGTTTGGATTTATCGGAGCGGCTTTTGGATTCGTTGCATCCAAAGTATGCAATGCAATGAACCCACCGGATGTGTATTCACCCGATCAGTTGTAGGGCATATTGAGCCCCAACTCTCTTGCAATCATCGCATGCTTTCTCTCGGTCCCCCATCGGTACTGACCGATGACTCCCGTACTGCGAACGACGCGATGGCAGGGAATTAGATATCCAACGCAGTTTTTTGCAACGGCAGATGCAGCGGCGCGATGAGCTGTTGGATGACCTGCCATTTCAGCGAGCCTCGAATAGGTAATTAATTGCCCCGCGGGAATCTGCAGTAGCGATTGCCACACGCGTTGCTGAAACTTCGTTCCTGAGACAAGCACTTGAAGTGGTGGCTGATCTTGCAAGGTCAACGTCTCAGAGAAGATGTAATTTGCAGTGGCTACCACTATGGGATCATCGCGCAGGAAAGACACGCCCGACCAATGCTCTTTCAAGGCCTCTAACTCGTTGTCTCTTGATGAGGCATCGAAAAATGACAGATGACATATTGTTTCATCGGATTGGGCAATCAGGCATTCACCGTAGGGCGAGTTCGCAAAGCCGTAGCGCATGACGGAATTGGCCAGCCTTTCCTGCGCATCCTTGGGGGTCACCGTGGTTAGCTGAATAACAGCGGTTGGAGATTCCGAGCTGGCGGAACGTTGCATTAAAGCGGATTTGATCGTTGGCGGATCCAGGTATTCAATGAGCATCTGAGTGGATTCGTATTGATTCATAGGCCTTGCTAGGTCGCGTATTTAGGTCGCCTAGAGTAAAACGACACTCGTTCAAAACCTTCCTTCCAAAAGCATTATCGCGTTACCATGAAAATCACGGAAGCCATCTATCAACGTCGTGCGATCAAACACTTTGACGCGGATCACCGTATGTCCGACGATGAGGTAAGCGAACTCCTTGAAACAACCATCCAATCGCCCACTAGTTTCAATATCCAGCATTGGCGATTCGTGCTCCTTCGCGATCCCGAGCTGAGGGCGAAGATTCGGACCGAGTTCGGCAACGACCAATCGCAGATGACTGATGCATCGTTGCTCGTTCTCTTTACCGCGGACACCAAGGCGTGGGAGAAAGACCCCAGCCGATATTGGGCAAACGCTCCGCAAGAAGTTGCGGACCTACTCGTCGGCTGGATGGGGCCGTTTCACGAGGGAAGGGAGTGGTTGCAACGCGATGAGGCCCAGCGATCGATTGGGATGGCCATGCAAACGATGATGCTGGCAGCTCAAGGAATGGGATACCAATCTTGCCCAATGATTGGCTTTGACATCGAGGAGGTCGCCAAGCTCATCGATTTGCCTGACGATCATGTGATGGGGCCGATGGTGGCCATCGGAAAGGGCACTAAAGATGCTTGGCCAAAGCCGGGGCAGCTCGGCCTGGATGAACTCGTTGTTGAGAATTCTTTCTGAGTGAATTCTGATGGCCACTGACTCGCTCTGCCGACAGTGACATCTAAAACGTGTGTAAGATTTATGTTCTTCGCATGATTCTTGTAAGGATCTCGTGTCTGGCGCTACTAGTAGAGTGAGCCCACACACGAGACCTGTAATGCACGAACGCGAGAAACGACGAGTCTTCGAGAATTGGATCGCCCGTCATGAAGGTTTACTCTTCAAGGTGGTGCGCACTTTCTCGGATTCGCCACATGATCGCGATGATTTGTTTCAGCAGATCGCTCTACAGCTTTGGAAGTCGATTCCGTCCTATTCATCTCGAGTCGCCGAGACGACTTGGATCTATCGGGTGGCGTTTTATGCGGCAACCGCCTGGAGTCGAAAAGAACGAAATCGCCAACGGGTTAACTTGCTCGGTGATGACGACCGTGTCTTAGCGCAGGTAGATCGTTCAATAGACAATCGTCTGGATGCTTTGCTCGATCAGATTGCGGCCTTGCCGGATGTGGATCGCTCACTGGCACTCATGCTGCTCGATGGACTTAGCTATCGATCAATGGCCCAGGTGCTTGGAATCTCTGAAAGTCACGTTGGCGTTCGGATTCATCGCATCAAGAAACAACTTATCCAAGGTATTTCGAGGGAAGATACATGTTGAAGTTTGAAGAGTTGCAAGTCATCTGGGACCGGCAGCGAGAGCAACCCCTCTTTGCGATTCGTCATGGCGACTTGGTTGATCTTGTCAGAGACAAGGCTGCTTCCATCGAACGATCCTTAGGTATGTACGATGCGATGATGATCGGTGTCCCCTTATTGATGGCCGTCATCTTACCAGTGGATGCTTGGCGTGAAGGTGGGGGATTGGACGAGTACGCCATTGCATTGGTGTGCCTTGTCGTAGGGTTGGCGGCACTTAAGAGCCACATTTCGCGGCGTTCTAACGAACCGGTTTTCGATCAGTCAATCAAGCAAATTGCAGAAAGCTGTCTTAAGCATCTCGATGCCCATGTGAGGCAGCTCAGTTGGTTCTTTTGGTGTTTTCATCTGCCTGTGGCGATTCTGGCTGCCCTTGGTTTGACGTTCTACACCAACACCAGAACACCCCTGGTCTGGGCAGGGGTGTTGGCAATCACGGCGATCAGCTACTGGGACATTCGACGTGATATTCAGTCCAAGCGAGCGAAACGCGAGGAGATATCACAGATACTTCAAAAGCTCGTCGAAGCTGACAACACGAGTGAAGCATGATCAGTCATCCTTTTGGTGACCGTAGTTTCCAGCGAAGAACACCTGGCCAGTTCCGGCCGTGGCTCCCCAAGGATCCAGGTCGCGGATGATTTCGCCGCTTTCATGATCCATGACTTTGTCATCTGAGAAGATGCCGTTGTTGGCGATGCCAAACCAATCGGTTCCTTCGCCCCCAGCCAGGATGTCCTTGTCCCAATCCTGAGCATCACTTTTCTTGTGAAGCGTTGGATTGCCATAGCCCGGGTGATTGAGATTCAAGCCACGCATCTCGCCACCGTAGATGCGATCATTGTCTTGGTTGCCTGAAACAAGATCGCGTCCGTCGCCACCTGCCATGAGGTCGTTTCCGGTGTTCCCGTACATCGTGTCGTTATCAGAACCACCGTACATGAAGTCGTCGCCGGCGTTGCCTTGCATCAGATCCTTTCCGGACTGGCCCATCAGGGTGTCATTACCTTGATTGCCGTTCATGTTGTCATCGCCGGAGCCGCCGAGCATCATGTCGTTGCCGAAGCCGCCATACATCTTGTCGCGACCCGAGTTGCCGTACATGTCGTCATCGCCGAATGAACCGTACATCCAGTCATTACCACTTCCGCCGCGGAGGTAGTCGTCACCCGAGCCACCGCCAAGCCAGTCGTTTCCGCTGCCACCAATGAGTTCGTCATCGCCAAGGCTACCGCTTAGGAAGTCGTTTCCGCTACCTCCGTTGAGCACGTCTTTGCCTTTGTGGCCGTGTAAGCGGTCATTTCCCAATTCACCATAGAACTCATCGACACCGCTGCTGCCGCTCAGAAAGTCATCACCTGCTCCGCCAAAGGCGATCGAGTCATAGTCGGTACGGTTGAAGAACTTGTCGTTGCCACCGAAGCCTTCGAATCGGAGTGATTTCACTCGCAGAGATCCGTCGTTGTAGTATTGGCGTTGGCCGGCGGTGATCTCCGTGCCGTCAGCGTAGGTGGTTCGGTATTGGACGATGTCATCTGACGTGTCGGCAGTTCCCCGATCATCGATGAAGACGTGTACTGACTCGGCGCCGTCAGTTCCGGTGATTTGCATTTCCCCAGTTGTGTTGTCGACAACGGAATCAACATAGTCACCCGCCATCATCTCTCGCTTTTGCAGCATCTCGGGGCGAAGCTTTCGACGTTGACGGTTTCTCTTGTTGCGAGTGGTCCTGTTCGTGTATTTGAAGCGGATCATGGCCATGTTCTAGTTTTGATTTTCGTGGGATTGTTTGTCTCAGCCGCCCTGTCAGGTAGCTGGAAGGTCGACTTAGTGACCTCACCCACGGAAGCGTCGCAAGGCGAAGAAACGGCTCATGGAAAGTTCATTTTTCCAGATTCTTGTTTTGAGCAAGGCACCCTTTCTGATATTGCGATCCCCCATTGAGTTAAACTGGCTTACGAATAGCCGACTGAGCCTCAAGGTATAAGTGCTCCAGTGCAAGAGAATCATGTCGGCTTCATCGAATTAACTACTCAAGATCGGGGGTCACCGTTGCGCGTCTTGGCTTCAAATTCACAGATTCGGCTTTTCGTCGTTGGGCTTCTTGCCTTCCCATTGTTGCCCGGAAGGAGTTTCTCAACGGTCATCGATAACTTCGAGTCGGGATCAATCGATACTCCGACAGGTAGGCTCGATACTGATTTGGAACCAAATGTGAGTTCGGAGATCATTGCACGAAGCTTCGTTGAGAACCTTCCCGAGTCTGACGTGCTGGGCACTACTCGCCATGTTGTTGTTAGAGAAGAAAGCAATAACACGAACGTTTCAACAACGGCTGAGATACTGCGTTTGGCCTCGGGCGACAGCTTTCTGAACTTTTCAATGGGAGCAGGAGGAAGTGGTGCAAGCTTTTATTCGCGACCCGACTCTTCAACACTCGCGGATTTTTTTGGAAGTGGTGAGTACCAGGCGTTTCGTTTTGAATTCCTTGAGGGCACCAATAACGGAGGTTTAATCGTGTCGATGCGAGGCGATTTCCCTGATGGAGGCAATCAGATTTTCGCTTTTGCTGAGATCACCGGTCCGGGCGTTGTGGACGTCCCTTTTAGTACATTGATGGGAGAGTTTGGCGGCCCTCCGGGACGGCTCGGACTCCCATGGCAGTTCTTCTTTATCGTTCAGCCGGACGCGGAGCTTGCTTCACTTCCAGACGATTCATTCAACTATTCGATATCACGTGTGTCTTTGGTTCGAGCCGTTCCCGAGCCAGGTTCAGCTCTCGGGTTTGGGTTGCTGATACTCTC
>JBCCKZ010000080.1:0-13261 GCA_039027135.1 Planctomycetota bacterium | reverse complement strand
GAATTTGATGACGTCGCCCTTCTGGGCATTGGTGAACTTCAAGTAAAAAATATCGTTGCCGAGTTGGTCTTCGAACCAGTCTGATTCAAGTCCTGCTTTGGTCATGACGCTACGGTTTCGTTCCAGAACCGAGTGAATGCCGTGTACGATCCCGCGTTCAAAAGGTAGCGAAGAGAAATCCACCACGAGTATCAATGTCTGGCCTTCGTATTGGGCTGTTGTGCCGAACCACCACTGCTCGTTCTTCTGCAGTCCGTTGACCAGCGTTCCTACTGCGGTGAGGTTGGTGCACTTTTCATGATGAGAAAACCCGGCTATTCCCGCTGCATTTCGGCTATGGGGATGGTTGTCGGCATCCTTGTCGAGGGTTGGAAGGACTTGCATCGCATCAACAACACCGGACGACGTAAGCTGGACCGGATGGAGTAGCTCAGGGACTCGGCTTTGAATCGAATTGAGGCTCCAGGTTTCGTCGTAAACCGGTTC
Source organism: Planctomycetota bacterium (assembly GCA_039027135.1). Lineage (GTDB taxonomy): Bacteria > Planctomycetota > Planctomycetia > Pirellulales > Pirellulaceae > Rubripirellula. The sequence goes on along the minus strand of JBCCKZ010000080.1, from coordinate 12,775 downwards.
AATTTCACCGTCAATCGTGTGATGCTGACGGTGGTAGTACGGCGAATCACCCCTTTCACGGAAACGCATTCGGATCACCCGAAAATAGGTGAATTTGACGAGGTCACGTGAAAATCGTTCTCGGTATAGGTGCCAGCCCTTAAAGGCAAGCCAACCCAATACCGCGCCGATCCAACCGACGATCAGTTCATTGATGACGTCGCTCATCATCGTCCTCTGGCCTTTGCTTTGATTCGAGGTTCCAATCGATCTTCTCAGCGGAGAATATCGATTTGCCCCTCTTGGGATGAAGGCCAATACGCCTGTTCGAGGGTTTTGCCAGGTTTCTTGGTGCGTCTGATGAGCTGAACTGGGGAGCCACAGGCGACGCAACGGGTCCATGCGCGTGGTGGTCAAGGCGTCTTACGCCTCTCCCTTCAGGTCATTCAGATCCACTTAGGGACTGGCGGTAACTTTCAAGTCATAAAACTCAGGCTTGCGACCCTCAATGAAGTCTCCGAAACCAAAGGGTGTTGGCTCGTACTCGCCCACAATGGAAACATCGGAATCTGCTCTAATCGCGTCGTCCATACCAAGGCACCAATACGATGCATTGACCAGCATTCGACGGACTCCCTCGCTGGGTAGGTCATCAGCCGAGCCCATGGTGGTTACAAAAACTCGGCCGCCGTTGTAACTCTTTGTCCAGCCGATGGGCATCATCGGATCGTTTCGCTTGTCATCGACCGCTGGATCGGCGGGGTTCATGCCTGTGAGGATACTGCCTTTAAACACAACATGGCTGTCTCCGGGAAGCGGCAGGTTGACCCGGTAGACATCCGTGGGGCCCCAGATGTCACCTGTCTTGATTCCTCGAGCGATCGGGTGCGTTTCATCGGCGATCACACCACGCGTCGATTCCTTGCCGTGTTTTCCATGGTGGGCGACCCAGGTTTCACCCAGGACTCTCTTGCCAAATCCACCTTCTTGGCCAGGCGTGTCGTTGTTCCAGGCTTCCGAAGCGAACTTGCGTCCCTCAGGAATATCGAATGCGTGAGTGCTTGTTCGAACCGCGATCATCGGCCGACCTGCTTCAACGTAGTCCATTACACGTTGCATTTGGTCGTCGACGAGGTTTCGAAAACGCAAACCAAAGACAACAAGGTCGGCGTCTTGCAGTGCCTCGAGTCCGGGAATGTTCTCAACATTCTCTGGGTTGATGATTCCGGTATCTTCATCGATTGCAAACAAGACCGTGCACTTGAAGCCATGATGAACCGAGAGGATTTTGCCAAGCTGAGGTAATGCCTCTTCGCTTCGGTACTCGTGATCACCCGAAACCAACACGATGTGTTTGCCGGCGCCGGGTTTCTTCGAGGTTGCCGGGTCGTCTCCGTCAAAGACCAGCCAGGGATCTCCCGCGGACGCCGATACCGGCATTAACGCCAAACAAAAAACAAAAGATAATGTCCGAATCAGTTTGGTTTGAAACATGGGGAGTTCATCTAGGCGGGGGTGGTTAAACTCGAGCTTCCAACGCCGAAGCGTCGAAGGCATCAGGCAGTAGCTTGGAGAGTCGATAGCGGCGTGTTGAACGGTTCAAAACGTCGACGCAGATGACAATCAGGTCAATTCCAAATTCTGCCAGAAATTGTCGGCAAGCGCCACACGGTGTCACGCCGCCCAAACTTGCAATCGCGATCGCCACGAATTCCCGGTGTCCGGTGCTGATTGCAGAGACTACTGCCGTGCGTTCAGCACAGATGCACAACGAATAGCTCGCATTCTCGACGTTGCATCCTGGGACGACGGTGCCATCCGCCGTCAGCAACGCGGCGCCAACATAAAAATGACTGTGTGGAGCATACGCTTGGTCCCTCGCGTCAATCGCGGCATTCACCAACCGGTCGACTTCAGCCGCTTTCAATTCGCGCATAGGGCGTCCTTATCATCTCCATCAAATTAACTAGGGGGGAGCGATTCCCCAGAAAGGCCCATTATGGTAGTCGACCCGACAAGCAATTGCATCAGCTGGTGAGCCAGGATTCAAAGGCTTTCAAGTCGCGTGTGTTCATCACGTGCTTCGCCCCTAAACCGCCTCTCCGTGCTTGCAGGATTCCGAAACGCATCACGTTCAAACCATCGATGTGATGCGCATCCGTATTGATCACGATGGGAATATCACGTTCGATTGCCTTGGCGAGGTGTAGGTCATTCAGGTCCAGACGAGCCGGGTTGGCGTTGAGCTCGAGGCATTTTTGGTGCTCGACACAGGCTTGCATCACCGCATCCATGTCGACGTCGTAAGCGGGGCGACGATTGAGGATTCGCCCCGTTGGGTGTGCCACGCAGTCCACGTGAGGGTTCGCAATCGCGCCGAGGATTCGATCCGTGATTTGTTCCCTTGATTGCTTCTGGCCGTAATGAACGCTTGCGAGAACCCAATCGGCTTGAGATAGACACTCGTCGCTGAGATCCATTCCTCCCGCCTCAAGGATGTCGCACTCAATGCCTTTGAAAATCTTGATTCGGTCTTCGAGTTGCGGTCTTAGATCATCGATTTGCCGCCACTGTTCGAGAAGCCTTTCTTCGTCGAGACCGAAGGCCATCGAGACCCTTTGGCTGTGATCGGTGATCGCGATGTACTGCAAGCCGCGTTCGATAGCGGCTTCGGCCATTTCCTCAATCGTGTGATTCCCATCGGTCGCGGTCGTGTGCATGTGAAGATCGCCCTTCATATCGCCAACCGTAATTAGATTTGGTAGGTCATCGTCACTTGCAGACTGAATTTCCCCCCTGTCCTCTCGAAGCTCTGGTGGAACCCAAGCTAGACCGAGCGTTTGATAGACCTCTTCCTCGGAGGCACCTGCGACCTTGGAGTCGTCTTCAGTTCGAAAAACTCCATACTCGTTGACTTTTAGCGAGAGTTTTCCAGCGACGCGTCGGACATGAATGTTGTGTGCTTGAGACCCAGTGAAGTACTGCAATGCCGCGCCAAACTCATCCGCTTCGACGCAACGCATATCGATCTGAAAGGCAGGTTCAACACGAATCGAAATCTTGGTTTCGCCGCGCAGGATCGTTTGAGTTCGATTGGGGAATGCCTCCAGCTGGTCCATCGCCGCGTCTCGATCTTTGGCAACGACAAGAAGGTCCAAGTCTCCGACCGTATCTCGCCCACGCCGATAGCTTCCAGCCCATTCCATCTTCGCGATGTTCGCGTCATTCCCATTGCTCATGTGCCGGGCGATGGCGTGGGCCAAAGCATCAGCTTTTGACCAGTACAAACGTTGGCTGGCTTCTTTAGCGATGACCATGCCATCGAGGATGGTTTGTTGGGTCTTCTTGCCGAAGCCTTTCAAGCCAGCCACACGATCATCGCGACAGGCGTTCTCGAGGTCGGTAAGTGATTCGATTCCCAATTCGTTTTGTAGACGGATCGCCTTCTTTGCGCCGAGTCCCGGTATTCGGCTCATTTCGATCACTATCGGTTTGATCTCACGCCTCAACTTTTCGAGTTGAGGAAGTTTTCCAGTCTGCAGCAGCACCTCGCATTTTTCGACCAACGTCTTGCCAATTCCGGGCGTCTTGGCCAAGTCCTCACCCGGGTCAGCAACGATCTCAGCAACCGATCGATCAAGCTCGGCGATTGCTTTGGCTCCGTTTTCGTAAGCGCGAATGCGAAACGGGTTTTCACCCCGGAATTCAAGAAGTTTTGCCATCTCCGAAAAGACGGCCGCGATATCCGCGTTGTCCATCAAGCTACTCGTTTGGAATACACCCACCATTCAGTTGCAAGTAACCCTAGCGCGGCGACCAATAGTAAACGCCAATACTCACGCCGCGATTCGACTTCGTCGTTGGTCGCGTTGACCTCCTTGTAGCCGACTTCAACGGATTTTGCCGCTGCAATCCGGCTTTCAAGCGGATCAAAAAGGTTCACGCAAAACCGATAGAGGATTCGATCTTCGCGCCGGGCTTCGTAAATCCCCAATTGTTCGGTGTCAGTCACCTCGACTAGCCCGCCTGGCGATGGCGTTGCCGTGGCCAAGGCTTCTCCGTTTAGGAAAACCTCAACTGGTTTTGTTCCGGCGTCAACTCGAAAGCGTACCGAAGACCCCGGCGGGTAAGATGCCGCGCCGCCCGATTGAGCGGCTCCCGCGAGGTGCCTGAGTGAGTTGAGCAGGAAAACCGGCCATGATCTTTCAGCATACCAATTTGTGTTGATGGTCGACTCACCTTTGTCGGAGGTGCCGACCAATTCAAAACCGAGTACCAAGTCTTGGAAACCATCTCGAGGGGCAATGGTCATGACGGAGCCGATATCAGCCGTGATCAAGTCATCACCACCATCGGGACTCTCAAGGGCTCGCCCTTGGTAGACGAGTAAGTTGTAGAGATCGAGGTATCTCATGATCGGATGCGTGCGGTTGATATCGATGATTTGCATCGACGACAGATCGCTTGAATAACCCCATTGTTTGGCCTGGCGAATCTCAATCGCGACATTGGATTCTTCCCGGCTTGTTTCGTCGGAGGCTTGCTCGCTCTCGCGTTCCGTTTCCGCATCCTCGGGGGCATCGTCCTGTGCAGATACGTCAAGAGGCGGTTTCGGAGGAATGGCCGCGATGAAGAAGGTATGACTCGATGGCATTTCTTTTGGTGAGCAACGGTCGTAGATGATCAAATCGTAGGTTCCCGCCGCTGCATCAAGGGCGTAGCCGTCCGAATCCAAAAAAGAAGGATCCGCCATAACAAGATTGCTGACGGAGCTTGCCTCGGTGGTTTTTAAACCGGTCTCCAGCGGAATGTTTCCTGGCGTGACCAATAGGACATCGACAAGCCGCAAAGGAGCCATTGCCGCGTAGGACGCATTATCGATCGCCAAATTGTCCGTTTCATCGAGCCGAAGCTCCAGGGTGACGGCATCCTCTCTTTGAAGTTCGAAGGTGAGGCCGGTTTGTTCATCGGGCTCTAGATCCACCGATGCCGCATCGGCGAGCTCTCCGTCAACGAGCAAGCTCACGTCGCTTGTCGCTGGTTCGGTTCCAAGATTAGCGACCGTGGCAAACACCTCAACCCGCTGTCCATCGTCCATGCCCCGCCCCGCCATCATGGCTGTGATGGCCAAGTTGCGTCCATTGGCTTGGCCCGCGGGAACATACATCGGCACGAGATTGCCAAGATTGAATTCATTGACCGGATCGAAACCGCCGTCGGAGTGGATCTGTAGCTCTGCCGGTTTGGCTTCAGCGACCTGAACGTCATTCAAGTCTCCTACTTGGCTGGAACGACGCGGGTTGGCTAGACCATCGGCCGCTCGAAGAGCGCCAAGGATGTCGGTTCTTCGATTCGTGGCTTCAATCGATTGAACAGCAGTCCGCAACCGACGACGATCGCTTGTGAACGATTGCACTGTTTCAGCGGCTTGATCAAAGGCGACAACCATGGCTGTTTCGCCGTCTTGCATCTGTTCAATTCGTGAGAGCACGTCTTCTCGAACAAGGTCCAGCCGCGTTCGCCCGTCATCACCATCGATTGCGCTCATGCTTGCTGAGCGATCAACGAGAAAGACTCGACGATCTTCAAGCGTTCGGTTGCCGCGAATGCCAGGTCGAAGCAAAGCCACGATGGCTAGGAGGGCGACTAACAGCTGCAATAGGAGCAGCAAGCTGTTGCGAAGCCTCTGAAGCAGGCTATTGACGTGTAGGTCTTCAATCGTGCGAGACCAAAGGAATGTGCTCGGAATCTCAACCGGCTCACGCCGAAGTTTCAGAAAATAAAGTGCCAGGATGCCAAATGGCACGGCCGCGGCGACCGCCAGTCCGAGGGGGCCTAGGGTTGGTAGCCAGGTCATCGAAGCACTCCGCGGCTCTGGAGGTAAGAAGTGGCTACTTGATCAATGGGAGTGTCGGTTCGCACGGGAATGTACCCGATGGAACGCTGGTTGCAGAACTGTTTCAGTGATTCTGTGAAGTGCGTGAGTGTTTGTTTGTATCTTTGAAGCACGGCAGGGTTGATCGTGATCTCAGCTTGGTCGTTGTCCTCGGCGTCGATGAGTCGGTAGTCGCCTCGAAGGGGTGGGTCAATTTCCTCCGGTGTAAGCACATGGATGACGTAGACGTCCATTCGACGTCCAATCAAAAGCCTGAGCGCTGATTCATAGCCTTGTTTGTCCATCATGTCGCTGATGAGCACGGCGACGCCGGTGCCACTGTTGCGCAATGAGAATTCTTTCACGCCTTCTTCAAGAGAAATGTTGTGGGCTGCGGTCGAGCCTAGGTCATTCTCGCTTCGGACATCTGAAACGGGGCCACCCACGGTATCCAGGTATCCCAGTAACCGATGAAGACTTGACTTACCTCGAAGGGTTGGGGCTCGGGCGCCATCGGGTCCAAGGACGGTCACCTGAACACGATCAGCTCTGCACATGCCCACGTAACCAAGTGCCGCAGCGATTTGTTTTGCGACGTGCAGTTTCGTGGGCGTACCAAACCGCATGGAATCACTGGCATCGATCAACGCAAAGAAATGAAGATCCTCTTCTTCCAAAAACATCTTCAGAAACAGCTGGTCCAACCGCGCGTAGAGGTTCCAATCAATCAACCTCAGGTCGTCTCCGGCGACGTAGTTCCGGAAGTCGGCAAACTCGACGCTTTGTCCTTTACGTCGGCTTCGCCGCTCGCCTTTCATTCGCCCTCGAAACACCTTTCGCGAAACCAACTCGAGGCGTTCGAGTCGAGCCAGCAGGGCTGGTGTCAGGAGAGGTTCCGTTGCGGTCGACATGTTGTGGTAGCGAGTGTGTGCAAATTCAGAAGGTCGTGTTTGAAAGTTGCGAGGTTTTGGTTCATTGACCTCTTAGTCGGACTTGCCCTCCATTTGGGAGGGAAGAACGTCTTTATGGCTGGAGGGTAGGTGAGATTTGAATGGTCGCCAACTCCAGCCTTTCCGTTCCGACCTTTCCAGAGTCGAAGTGGGTTGAAAATCAAGAAGCTAGCGATTCCAGCATGGCACAACATTCTTGGAGGGTTTTGAAGTGTTAAGGCCAAACCAGTGGAAGTTCTTCTTCGCCAGCAAGTAACTTTCCTGGCGACCGAACTTCTGATCCGGTCTTTATGCCTTTGAGTGTATCGCCAAACTTCGCACGGTAGGAATCAGCAGCCTTCATTAAACGCTCAACTACCTCAGGATGTTCATCAGAGACATCGGTTGTTTCCGATAGATCGTTCTCGAGATCATATAGTGCCTGTTGAGCATCTAGCATCGTGTATTTCACGGGCAGCCCTGCCGTCCCACCGACGGAGCCGTTGAGCGACCGATAACGGTGGGGGAAGACAAGTTTGAAGCGATCGTCACGAATCGTTTGTAGCTGGCCTTTGCCGTAGTATCCCACAAAGGCTTCATGGGGTGACTTGCCGCAATCTTCACCGAACCAAATGTTTGAAATATCATGGCCATCAATCGGTAGTTCAGGTGATTCAGCTCCAATCAACTTGGCAATCGTGGGCAGAACGTCGATGGTTGAACACAGCGTGTCACATGAAGTGCCAGCGGGAACGTGTCCAGGCCACCAAACGAGCGTTGGTTCACGGTATCCGCCTTCGAACATCGTTCCTTTTCCTTCGCGTAGTGATCCCGCCGATCCCGCGTGATCACCATAGGACAGCCAAGGTCCGTTATCACTAGTGAATAGAACAAGTGTATTTCTTTCGACGCCGATGTCTTTGATGGCGTCTATGATCTCGCCTACTGACCAATCGACTTCCATCATCACATCAGCGAACAAGCCTTTGCCGCTCTTTCCAAAGAACTCATCCGATACTTGCAGTGGAACATGCGGCATCGGATTGGGCACATAAAGGAAAAACGGGTCGGTTGGATGAGACTTGATAAACTCAACCGAGCGTTTGGTGAGCTCTTTGGTGAACTGCTGCTGGTCCGTTGGTTGCATGTTGTCGTTGACGATTCGATGTCCCTTTTCCGCCGTCGCTTGAATGACAGGTAGATTCGGCCAGTTGGACTTGGCATTTGGATCGCGAGCCTTCTTGGCAAGTGTCGCGGGGTGGCGAGGCCACATGTCATTGCTATAAGGGATGCCGTAGTAGGTGTCGAAACCGTGACGGTGCGGAAGAAACTTGGGGTGGTGCCCCAAATGCCACTTTCCAAACATCGCTGTCGCGTAGCCTTTCGACTTGCAGATCTCTGCGATTGTTGTTTCGTCCTCATGGATACCTGTCTTAGCGGTTGGCCCAAGGGCACCATGGATACTGATGCGACGGTGGTAGCAACCGGTCATCAGTGCAGATCGAGAGGCCGAGCAGACGGCCGACGAGACTACAAAGTCCGTCAGTCGCCGTCCTTCGTTGGCGATTTGATTCAGGTTTGGCGTTAGGCTAGCGTCACCTCCAAATGGGCCAATGTCGGCGTAAGCCATGTCGTCCATGAAGAAGATGACAATGTTGGGCGGTTGGCCTTCGCTTGATGAAGGCGTTTTAGCTTCGATGTTGGCTGCAAGTAACCAGAAGGCTCCAAGTACTTTCGCGAGCCGTAATGAATGACGTATGTTCATTGTCAACTAATTGTCAGAAGATTCGATCTGGGAGTGCTGTTAATTCTTCGGTTGAGGCGTGCTGTTGCGTAGGAAGAGGCGAGTCTAAACCTCCACATCGATCTTGAAACCATCGCGTTGCTCGCGGCTGAGCATGCCGTTAGCGGTTTCGTTGTTCACGAATTGCTCTTTGACGGGATCGTAGCGTAGAGGCTCTTCCACAAGCATGGCGACGTTTGCCAAATGACAAAGGCTGGCACTCCGGTGCGAACTATAGACGTCACTGATAGGGGTTCCGCCTTCGCGAATGCAATCAAAGAAGTTACCCATGTGGTTGCCGGGTTTCTTGCCGTGGCACAGTTTATCAACCGCCTCTTGCAACCACGGAGGGCCTTTTCGTTTCTCACGTTCTTCATTGGAGCTTTCGGCAAGGTTCCAGTCGTTTGTACCCGACAATGCAACGCCAAGTTCTTCGGCTGGCTTTCCGGTCAGACCGCCACGGTTGACGCGAATGCGGCCTCGTTCCCCACCGATGATCAGTTCATTTTTTCCCGAAAGAAGCTTCGCCGTGTGGCCGCCGGGAAATTCAAAGTCGACATCAAAGGTGTGGGCAACGTTAAATCCGTTTTTGAGCTCAGGAAAATCACCTCTTCCTGAAATCTTTGTAGGTCCGCTGTTGCCGAGCCCCAACGCTAAGAGTGCGATGTCGCCATGATGGGCGCCCCAGTCGGTGACCTGACCTCCGCTGTATTCGAGCCACCATCGATAATCGTAGTCGCCGCGTTGGGTGCAATAGGGCACATCGGGCGTTTGGCCAAGCCACTTATTCCAGTCGATGTGTTCAGGTGCCTTTGAGTTTTCAAACGGACCGCCCTTCTCTGCCGTGCCAACGCTAATCAAGCAGTGCAGCTTGTCGCCGAGCATTCCACTTTGAGCGATCGCAATAGCTTTTAGAAAGATTTGCTGGTACTCGCTTCGCTGCTGAGTCCCCACCTGAAAAACACGGTCGGTCTCGGATGCTACCTTGCAAATCTGCCTGCCCTCTTCGATGGTCAAGGTGAGCGGCTTTTCGCAGTACACATGTTTGCCCGCACGCAACGCATCGATCGCAATCTTGGCGTGCCAATGATCAGGCGTTCCGATCGTTACCGCGTCAATATCATCACGAGCGAGAACCTCCTCGTAGTCTTTATAGATCTGACAATTTCCGTTGTAGCGTTCGGCAAAGAACTCTGCGTTCTTTCGATTGACGTCGGCAACAGCGACCATGTTGCCGAACTGGGCGGCTTGATGACCAACGACAGCGCCTCGTCCGGGGTGATTGCCGTCGCCGGTGTAACGATTCGTGTAAATGCTTGTGCCGATCGAGGCGATATTGGGACGGTCTTTCGCCTCCGCAGCGGAAGTGCTGTTGGAGAAGAAGTAGGGAACGGCAGCAAGCGACGCCGATGTTGCTACGAACTGTCGGCGATTGGTTTTTGGAATTGAGTGGGCCAAGGACGAGCTCTGATACGGAAGAGACGGTGTTCGATGAGGCAATGAAGTGCGATGGATCCGCTACCAGCCTTCGGGCCAAAGTGCCGATAGTCCTGCGATGCGGGCAATTCGCTAAGCCTTCATTGTAGTCGTCTCACTCGGTGCTTCGGGGCTGGGAAGCACGAAACACATTCTTGTTCCGCCCAATGGCGAATCCTCGATCCAAATTTCACCTCCGAACCGCCTGATGGTCCGCCGGCATATTGCCAAACCAATTCCGCTGCCCGGAAAGTCTTTCCGAGAATGCAGACGTTTGAATACTCCGAAAACTTGATCTCGATACTGTTGGTCGATGCCAATCCCATTGTCATCCACGTGAACCAGAACACCTGCAGCGTGCTGGTGACTTGTGATTTGAACGACTGGTTTTTCAGACTGGCAATACCTGATCGAGTTCGTGATCAGGTTTTGGAACACCCTCTCGATCTGAGGGTCGTCAGCTAAGACTTGATGCGAGCAATCGATAGTAACACTGACATTCCTTTCAGAAATCAACCGGCTGTTGATCTCGACGGCACCTTCCACCGGATCGAGGATATTAAATGGATGGCAGTTGACTGGTTCAGTTTGCGCTCGCGAATACTCCAAAAGGTCTTTGATCAATTGTCGCATCCGTGTGCCGCCATCGATCATGTGTTGCAGATAGCGTTTTCCATCGTCACTGATCGATTCGCCACAGTCCTGCTGCAGGAGTTCGCCAAATGCGGTGATCTTGCGAAGTGGCTCTTGGAGGTCATGAGATGCAACGTAAGCGAACTCGGCGAGTTCTTCGTTGCTTCTTTCAAGGTCATCAACCAATGACTGCAGCTTGGTCTCAGAATCTTTACGGTCAGTTATGTCGAGGTGAATGCCATCGACCGTTATCGCTTTTCCTTCCGCGTTTCGATTGGCAAATCCACGGCTGAGGATCCACTTAAAGGTTCCGTCCGCATGACGCATGCGAAATTCGGCTTCGTAGACATCCGAGTCTCCACTGTCGATGTGTGAACGAAATTGTTCAGCTGCAGTTGCCAGGTCTTCAGGGTGTACCAAACGCGCCCATTCTTCATATGATCGAATAGCCGGATGGGGCATTCCAAGCTGACGGCTGAATTCTTCCGTCACCTCGGTGATGCCCGTGCTCACGTCGACTCGCCAATGGCCAATTCCTGTTGTCTCCGTTGCAATCCGCAAACGTGAACTAGCCTTTTCTAGATCTTCGAGCCGATGTGAAAGTTGGCTTTGAGCAGCTTTGAGTTCAGTAATGTCATTGGCAACGACGATCAGCCCGCAGATTTGACCATTGGCATCGTGAATCGGAACTTTGTCGGTGCTAGACCACGACATCGCACCGGAGTCATGGCGGATGGGCTCAATGATCCCCAGCTCAGACTCGCCTGAATCGAGCACACGCTTGTCAGCCTCAAAAAAGATCTCGTGATCGGGGAAAAACTCTCTTGTATGACGCCCCTCGATGTCTTTGCGAGGATGGCCCATTTGGTCAGCCGCTGCCTTGTTTAGGCGGATGATGCGATTTTCCGTGTCTTTGAAGAAGATCATTGCGGGGACGGCATCCACAATGGTCTGCATTGAGATTCTGTCGGCATCTAAAGCATGACCCCATGCTTGTTCAGATGCGGGCTCTTCTTCGTCGCCTGCGGGGTTGGCTTCGGAGGACATTGATTCTCGAACTTGTTACAGATCCTGCGGATGCGAAATCCCACTCTTCCAAGAGCGGACTGGGCGTAGTAGAGCGGGTCAACCGTCACGAGACCGCGTCTCTGGAATCGAGGCCAGTCTAAGAGTGAATAGCCGTCGTTTCCGATACCATGTTTTTAAAACAAGATTCTCGAGTGCAGAAGCTCACGCGTTGCTTGCGAGTCGCCTCTTTTCCTGGGTGAATAGTGCGAGCATTGGTATTAAGTGTTAGTGATGTCTTCGTGACGGCGAACTTTTAATCGTATTGTAGTCCCTATGCCATTAATCCATCAGGACCGGAGAGTGTTCAAAACACTGATGGAAACCAATCGCGAATTTTGGTGCAACCACTATCGATGCCCAATGATTGCGATCGCGGGGGACTAGATTGGCTCCATCGCGGAATTCAATGCACCGACGTAGAACATCGCAATCTTTAGAATAAAGTAAACGATGCCACACATCACAATCAGACGTACCAACATCGTTGCCGCCACGGCCATGAACTGTATCGCCATCTCGGCCTGTTCGCGATACTCTCTCGCCAGGTGATTCATTGACTCAGCATCGGTGCCAGAATGTTCAGCCATGTCGACACGCGCGATGAAGTCGTCAGGGAAAATCGCTGCGGCGTGCAGTGCACCCGATAACGAAGCCCCTTCGCGAATGGCCACGTGCGCGTCTTTCGAAGCGGCTCGGTAGTATTCGCTTCCCGTCGAATCCATCGCGATCGTGATTCCGCGAAAAGGATCAAGACCGACTTCGAGTGCCAACGCGAAAGTCTGGCAAAACCTCGATAACGTGATTGTCTGCAAACGCTTGCCCACATACGGGATCAGATAAAGCACGGGCGCAAGGTTTTGTATGCCAAAGTAGTTTCTTTTGAAGCAAAGTAGCACGATCGCGATGCCCAGCAGGGCAACACCGAGAAGGCTCCATAGCTTGATCACGCCGTCACCGCCCCGAAGGCCTAGTCCGAGAATGTCGGGCATCTGCCCGCCGCCCGCCGGAGTAAGCAAACCCATCAGCAATATT
>JBCCKZ010000079.1:0-13291 GCA_039027135.1 Planctomycetota bacterium | reverse complement strand
CTGCGTGGCGGTGACGCGAGCAAAGCCGTCGAAGGTTTGCAATCAGTGATTGATCAACAGGCTTCGGACACGTCAACCATCAAGATCCAGCGACGCGCCAAGGCTGCTAAAGCTGAGGCATTGGCAAAGATTGGGAAATCAGACGAGGGCATCGAACTCGCCAAGACGCTCATTGCCGATCTCGATTTGGCCGACACAGAAACCAACGCTGAAATCTATAATGCCCTGGCCGCAGCGAAAGCGGAGTCAGGTGACAAGTTGGGCGCGTTGCTTGATTACTCGCACACCCACCTGATGTTCTCCAGCAATGCCCCGGCCCATGCGGAGGCGCTCAGCCAACTTGCGTCGCTCTATTCGGAATTGGGCAAGCCCGATAAAGCCGCGCAGATGCGTGCCGAACTACAACAACGATACCCGGGTTTGCAGTAAACTAACCCAGCTTTTCAAGTCTCGCTCTTCATTCACTTGCCATGCTTTCAAGTTTCTCGTCAAGATTCACTGGCTCGCTCATTTGGTCGCGTTGGTTGTTTGTTCTTGTCCTGTTCGGCTGGGCACTGACATCCTTCAATCTTGCCAACGCCCAAGATGATGCGGCCGATGAGTTTGGCGACGCCCCGGCCGCAGCTCCCGTGGCAGCTGAACCTGCGGCTGCCGAGCCCGCACCTGCAGCCGCGGCGGCAGCGCCAGATGCCGGAGGTGCAGCCGACGACAATCTCCTCTCCTGGGTGATTGCGTCTCTGGGATGGGGTTATCTACTGGTGTTTTTGGCTTTGTCCATCGCGTTGGTTTCACTCTTCGTTATGAACATGCTTGCGGCCCGACGAGACAAGTTGGTGCCGCAGGAACTCGTTGATGAGTTCGAAGGCAAGCTCAATTCACGTGATATTCAGGGTGCCTATGATCTTGCTCGGACGGATGAGTCCGTTCTTGGGCAAGTTCTCTCTGCGGGACTGGCGAAATTGCAGCGAGGTTACAACAAGGCACTTGAGGGGATGCAAGAAGTCGCGGAGGAGGAAAGCATGAAGATGGAGCATTCGCTTTCCTACATGGCCCTCATCGGGAATCTTTCACCAATGATTGGACTCTTCGGAACTGTCCAAGGCATGATTCAGTCGTTCCAGGTGATTGCAACCGGTGGTGCGACGCCGAAGCCGGCTGACCTGGCCGAAGGTATCTCTACGGCATTGTTCACAACACTTGTGGGCCTCGCCGTGGCCATTCCAGCGATCGCGGCGTACAACATTTTGCGAAACCGCGTCTCTCGGCTGCTTTTGGAAGTTGGGGTGACCAGTGAGGACCTCATGAGTCGTTTCGAAGATGTCCAACCGGGTGCTGCAAAGAAGGCTTGATCGATGAAGGTCAAACGTCAAAAACCCGACTTGGCCGAGGGTGATCTCACCCCGATGATCGATATGACTTTCCAGTTGATCGCGTTCTTTATGGTGCTGATTAACTTCGCTCAGACAGAGTCAAACGATCAGGTTGTCCTTCCCAACAGCAGGTTGGTCAAGCCTCCCGAACAGCCGTTGGAGTTTCCTATCATTTTGCACGTGGGACAGAGTGGCTCTGTTTTTCTCGGTGGTGATGACTACACGACCGATACGCTCAAGGTTGGCCTCAACCAGGAGATTCGAGCGATCAAGTTTGAGGGCAAGCAGGTCGAGGATGCCAATGTGATCATCCGCGCTCACCGCAACACGGCAGCAGGCGACGTTCAGGAGGTCATCAGGGTCGCCCAGGAAGCAGGGCTGGAAAACTTTGCATTGCGAGTCAAGGAGGACCGATCGGGCTGAGACAATGAAGATTCGAAGTAAAGAACAGGACGAAGAGAAGCAGCAGCTCAACATGACCAGCATGATTGACATTGTCTTTCTGCTGCTCGTTTTCTTTGTGATGACATTCAAAATCGTTGAGCTGGAGGGCGACTTCAGCATCCGGATGCCTTTGAGTGGGGGCGCTGGTTCTCCCGACCTGACCGATCTGCCGATCAAGCTGCGACTGAAGGCCGACAATGATGGAAACCTGGAGTCCATGTCCCTCAACGAAGTGACTTTAGGGACGGACTATGATGCACTTCGTGGACGCATCCTCGGTCTGATTGGTACGACGGCACCGTCGGAAGACTCGCTAGCAGAAGGGCCGGAGATCGAGATCGATACCGATTACAACCTCCGCTACGAGGCGGTCATCAATGCCATCACAGCGGTTTCGGGTTACAAAGATGGGGATCAAGTGGTCAAATTGGTCGAAAAGATTAAATTCGCCAAGCCACGTCGATGATCCTCGTTCTCGATAACTACGATTCATTCGTTCATAATCTCGCTCGCTACATTCGGCAGGCCGGAGAGCCAGCCCGGGTGGTTCGATCGGATTCGGTCTCCGTTGAGGAGATCCTCAACGCAAGACCTGATGGTGTGCTTATCTCTCCTGGGCCGCATCGCCCGGAAACGGCGGGGTGCTGCATTGAGTTTCTGAAGGCGGAACACGACATACCCGTGCTTGGCGTCTGTTTAGGGCATCAAGCCATTGGTGTTGCTTTCGGTGCGACTCTTCATCAATGCCCGCCAATGCATGGTCTGGCTTCGTTGATCAAGCATGATGAACAAGGTTTGTTCAAAGGATTGCCCCAGCTGACGCCGATGGCTCGATATCACTCGCTGGCATTGGAAGAATCGACGGTGAAGAGCCCTCTCCAAGTCACAGCCAGATCAGATGATGGCACGGTGATGGGTGTTCGCCATCAGAAGCGATCGATTGAAGGTGTGCAGTTTCATCCCGAGTCGATTCTTAGCGAATGTGGTCGGAAGATCGTCGACAGTTTCGTGAGCCAAGTGCAGGAAAAGCGTGCCCTGCCTGAGTGGGTTCAGCATCACGCCAGTGTTTACCGAAACGAAATGCGATTGATTCCATGATCCTGGAGTCGATCGTCACGACGAGAGACGAGTCGGGGGCGATCAATCTGACCCCGATGGGGCCAGAGGTCGATCGCGAACTGAAAAGGTTTACCTTGAAACCCTTCGCGGATTCGAAGACATGTGCGAATCTAAGCGCGCATCCGATTGCCGTGGTTCATGTTTGCGAAGATGTGAGTCTATTCGCGAGGTCGGCCTTGAATGATCTTTCTGAAGATGAAGTCGCAAGTCTCTGTGTCGAGGCGGAACATGGCAGCGCTCGTCTTCGTCGCTGCCATCGTTATTTTGTTTTAGCCGTTGATCGGGTTTTCGAAGATGAACTGCGGCCTCGTTTCGTAATGCAAGTCCTGTGTTCTGGTGAGGTGGATCCTTGTTTTGGATTTAACCGAGCGAGGTTTGCAGTGCTGGAAGCGACTATCTTGATGACGCGGCGGCATTTGATTTCAAGGGATGACATCGTTGCCGAGTTTGACCGATTGCAAGTTTTGATTGACAAGACAGGCAGCGATATCGAACACGAAACAATCAATTGGATGCGAGCCAAGTTGGATGCATGAGTCGGTGATCACCGTTGAGGCGGGGAGTCGTATTCACTTTGGCTTGCTATCGACGCGGCCGCCATTTGGAGGGGCTGGTGTGATGGTCGATCGTCCGGTGACGAAGCTCTCCGTTACCCGATCCCAAGTCGATTCGGATCACGTTGGCTTTATCGATGCATTGGAACACTCGGCGGAGTTGGTTGCTCGTGTGGAGTCTTTGGTACGAACCTTCCGAGAGCACTTTCAGATTCGAGATACATTTTATCGATTGAGTATCGAATCGCTTCCCGCAAGCCATTGTGGATTCGGATCGGGGACTCAGCTCTCGCTCGCTGTGCTGGATGCACTTTGCCAACTTCATGCATTGCCTTGTCAGCTGCCGGATCTTGCTGTGCGGTTGGCGGGGCGTGGAAAGAGGTCCGCCGTTGGCGTGCACGGCTATCGAAGGGGCGGTTTAATCATTGAAGAACCAAACGAAAATCGCGTCCTCAATGACATAAAGGATCATCTGGATGTACCCACCGGCTGGCGTGTCATGCTACTGACACCCTTTGAGTCTGTCGATTCAGTGAGCGGCTCAGTTGAGAAGAAGCACTTCGAGGAGTTGGCCACCGCTGAAGGGCTAGAAAGGAGTCGCAGTGACATGGAAGAGATGCTTTATGATCGCTTGCCCAACTCAGTGCATTCGGAGGACTTTGATGCTTTCGCCAAAGTTGTGGGGCAATACAACGAGCTATCCGGCCGGATGTTTGCATCGATGCAAGGCGGATCGCATCGCCGCGGATGGGTCGGTGACACGATTACGCATCTGCGTGAAGGCGGATACCTTGGTGTCGGGCAGTCGAGTTGGGGGCCTGGTGTCTTTGCTTGGGTACCTTCTGAAGCAGTCGCTTTTCAATTGAAGAGCATGATGACCGATGTTGGGCATGTCGAAGTGGCAAAGCCTATCCGGCGTCGATTGCCTGCGTGCTAACGCTTCGAGTTTTGAAGCCGTCGCAAAAGAGTAGCTCAAAGCCAACTCAGCCTTGTCGTCCATGCAGCGATTATTTCACGCTCGACTTTTTCATTCCAAAGCACTGGATAGCCAGCCTTCGAAAGTGCCGCTGACCAGGTGGGAAGCTCATCCTCGGCGCCTGCCTCGATAAGGACCTCCGTTGGGCGAACACCATCCGCTTCAACTAGTCGAATCGCTGGTGGCGTCGTTTGAGATGAGATCGCCATGCCTGTGAATGTTTCTGATTGGCTAATGCATGTTGCCAAGGCCATCGTGTCAGACTCGTCCGCATTGGCGGTCCCTGTCACAATAGAATGGCTAACGACGGATACGGAGTCGTCATCAATGTTGAATCGCTTCTTAAGTGATTTCACAAGTGAAACCAGAGACTCCGATTCTTGCGGAAGCCATTCAGTTTCATTCGCGGGTGCAACTGCCAAGACAATCAGTCGATGGTTCTTTACGGCATCTTGCCATTCTTCGAGAGAGTCTCTGATTTCGGAGTCGGAATGGGGAAGGAGGTGCAAAACGAGAGCGTAAGGTTGGCTATCACGAAGGTTTGTCGGATCAGGCGCCAGAAGGAACGACTTGAGCGAGGATTCCGCCAGGCGAAGTTCTTCAACGGATGCCTTGGGGAGATCCGCGATCTTTTCCACTTCGGTTCGCCAGCCACTGAGCTCGCCGCGAATCGTAACGGGCTTGATATCGAGATCGATGCCATTGTTTTCACGAACAATCCTCAGCTTTAGACTCGTGCCAGCGGGGTGGGTCACGAGCGAGCCTTCGAGATCTGAGCGCCCACTGATCGGCTGCAAGCCGGTTACGGTTATTTCATCATCGACTTGAAGGATTCCATCAGCCGGGCTCCCTTTGGCGACTCCAGTTACCCGAACAATTCTTGATTCTTCTTTTGCGTTGTTGTCATCGATCTCTGCCACGGAGACTCCAATCGTTTGGGGACGCAGTGGAGGGATTGATCTCGCGAGTTCCATCGAAACATCGAGCGATTCATCACCACGTTTAATTCCCAGCTTCACCGTGTCCCCGGCATCCAGGCGACCGATGACCTGTCGTATGTCTTGGTGCTTTCGCACAGGCACCTCGTTTACTTCCGTGACCACATCGTTCACCTGGAGTCCAGCTGACGCCGCCGGTGATCGAGGTCGAACAGCAGCAATTTTGGTGTCGCTGAGCAAGGGATCGCGAGCCGACGCAACAATGCCTATCAAGCCTCGATAAAGGTCGTCGCCGGAGGAGAGCGATTTCCAAGACTTGGCAAGCGAGCCAGCATCAATCGCAAACGCGATCCCCGAGTCGTACCAGCCTGTCGCGTCTGATGCCATCCCATCGCCCACGGCCGGAATTGAGAGGCCGATGAGTCGACCGGTTAAATCGATCACGGGACCACCGTAAAAAGCCGGCGAAACGCGAGCATCGATCTGGACGGCCTTGTTGTTTAGACGTTCGGTCGCGCTGACGATTCCTCGGGCCATCATGGGAGACTGATCACGATATCGACCAACTGCGATGGCAGTTCGTCCGATGGTTGGTTCGAATTCAACGAAAGCGTTCTTAGGGTCGACACCTGGGGGAAGACCATCGCCTTCAATTCGAAGTAGCACGAGATCGCGGTGGCGGTCGCGGGCATGAACGGTTGCCGAGAAGCGTTTGCCACTTTGATCGACAACCAAAATCGCAGCTGAGGGTTGCCGGAGGATCAGGTCTGAGCTGAGTACGAAACCTTTTTCGATGACGACGCCGGAAATGGGAACATCGCCGCGGATCTCACCGGACTGTCCCTCAAGGGCTCCAATCGTCTCAACCGTAACGATGTGGGGGAGCCACTGGTCGGTCGCTTTGCGCACAGCTTTAGAGAGCTTGTCGAGCGTTCCCAACGAAAACTCTTCGCAGACGGCAGGGCTTTTACCAGCCATCAAAAAGAGAGCTGCTGCGAGGAGTACTAGGGCTCGATCGAACGGTCGCATAATAAGCACGATTCATTAAGTCGAAGGTTGTTTAGCCAATTATGCACGAACGTCGAACTGAACCGCAGGGGGAGACTCGTGAAGCTTCGGAGGCATATCGTTCCTCGAGGCGTACGCCAGCAGGCTTTCAAGAAATTGAATCTTGGGATTCAGGCGAAATCCGCTAGGACGCCTCCCCGCGAGGATTGATCAAATGACTCAATCCACGGATTCGCTGTCCCAGCCACGCCACAACCATCGAAGGGAATCGGGAAAGATCGCACCTCCATGTTTGCCGTTATGTCCCTCGGTCCCGTAAATGAACCGAAGGTCGTAGTCCTTGAACTCCAGCGACTTGGCGAGTTCCTGGTTCGCCAATGGCCAATTCCCGTGATTGTTGTTCAAGTCACGATTGCCATCTTGCAATAGCACACGAATGTCCTTGGGATCTGTTTTACGAACCATGGCTTCGTAGTTATGTCCGCCACGAATGTTCACAAAACTGCCGATATGTGAGAGCACTTTGCCAAACGAATCGGGGCGATGCCAGGCAACTCCGAAAGCGCAGATTCCTCCGCTGCTGTTCCCACAAATTGCACGTAGCTTGGGGTTAGATGTGATTTGGTACGTTTTTTCAACCTCAGGCAAGATTTCCGTCAACAAGAACTCGGCGTAGTCGCCACTGACGGTGTCGTATTCAACACTTCGATTCGATGGTCTCGGTTTCCATCCTCGTTTTTCAGCTAGCTCCCCGCGATGTCCAGGGTCGATCATTACGGCGATGGTGACAGGCATATCACCGGAGTGAATGAGATTATCGAAAACGGTGGTTACTCGAAAATCTTGATTAGGATTTTCGAAAGCATGACCGTCTTGGAAAACCATCAGAGCCGCCGGCTTTGAGTTGTCGTATTGAGCTGGAACATAAATTGAATAGCGACGTTTGGTGCCCGGAAAGACTTTGCTGCTGAGCCACTCATGTTGGGTCAATTTACCCTTCGGCACGTCTGAGCGCGGTTTGCTGTCTGCATGACGCTCGTAGGGGCCTGAATCGATAATCCAGGAATCTGAAACATCGGTGCGAGCGGGAGCCTCCGCAAAGCCATGCGAGCTACTTAGGATGACTAGCGATGCCAACGCGATCATCTTGTGAGTGAGGTTCATTTTCTAGTCCTGGATTGGGGTGTTCATGGGGGCGGTTCGGATAGGGTATCGTAGTCGCCGCCAGCTGCAGAATGTTGTTTAAGCTGGCCCTCGATCATCACGTCACCTATCGAAGCATTATTCTCATGGAACATCGTCGTCTTGGCCAATCTGGTATTGTTGTGTCAGACATTTGCATGGGGACCATGACCTTTGGTTCTCAGTGTGACGAGAGTTTGTCCTTTCAAATCATGGACCGTGCGTACGATGCGGGAATCGACTTTTTTGATGCCGCCGAAGTGTATCCCGTTCCCCCGTCGGCTGAGCTGGTTGGACTGACTGAGGAGATCGTCGGGAAATGGATGCAAACCAAACCACGAGAGACTGTGATCGTCGCTTCGAAGGTGACGGGGCCTGCCCATGGTTGGTTCACCGCACCCGTTAGGAACCAAAAGTGCGCTATTGATCGCCATCAAATTCGCGCAGCAATTGTCGGTTCACTGCGGCGTTTGCAAACCGATTACATTGATCTGTACCAGGTTCATTGGCCCGATCACGGGATGCCCTACGAAGAGTTACTTGGTGCAATGGGTGACTTGCGCCGAGAAGGACTCGTGCGGGCTATCGGTTGCAGTAATGAAACTTCTTGGGGTTTGATGAAGAGCCTTTGGGCTTCAGATGTTTATCAAGTGGATCGTTTCCAAACGGTTCAGAATAATTTTTCGCTCATCAATCGTCGCTGCGAGAGTGAACTTGCGCAGGTTTGCCGTCGAGAGAATGTCAGTCTGCTTCCGTACTCGCCACTCGGTGGGGGGGTGCTCACCGGTAAGTACAACGAAGGCCCTCCGCCTGGTGGTCGCTTTACCGACTACCTTACAACAGGTGGTGAGCGACAGCAGCGAATGGCCCGCCGTTTCGTTAACGATCGGACAGTCGAAACAACCAAACGAGTGGCCGAAGTGGCCAAAACCATCGGTGTCAGTTCCACTGCGCTCTCGGTCGCCTGGAGTCGACAACATGATTTCGTCGCCTCCACCATCATTGGTGCGACGACGCTGGACCAGCTCGACGAATCGTTGGCTGCGAAAGATCTGATACTGGATCAAGAAACACTTGATCGGATTGATTTGATCGATCATGAGATCCCCAATCCGATGACTGAGGATGGTCTACGACGACTAAAATAAGGCTTGGTTTTTGCGAGAATGACTGGGGTCAATGGGAACTTCAATGCGTTAATAAATTGGTCTTCGAATCTCGCTGGTCGGCACTTTCATGTCATTGGAATGGAGTACCTTCTTCTCGGGTTTCGAGCGACTATCACAACCTGCAGCTTCCGCACGGGAAGTGCCGAAAATCCCTGGCTTCTCGCGTTCCTGGCCCGCGTATCGGGTTAGCATGGCTCTTGGTGCTTTTGCCGGGGAGTGCGGCGAAACGAAACCTAACCATCACAGGACCAATGGAGCGATCCCACCATGCGATCATTGATCTTTGAATTGCTAGTGAAACGTCCGTTTGTCGCTTTCTCTTGCGTTGTGGCAACGGCGACGATTGTCAGTGGCGCAACCCCAAGGGAGCTTCGAAAGCTTGATTCGGACCTCGGTGAAGTGGGACGGCACTTCAAGGCGGGCAATTATGAGGTCGCGGCGGGGTCATTGACCGAGATTATTGAGACCATTCATCGTTGGCACGAACAGGATCCCGAAATCGCGTCGCAGCTTGAGGCTCGTTTGCAGACGATCCGACGAGCTCGGGGAGCCCTAGAATTCCAGCGTCAATTTGTGGGGCCGGTCAGTTTCTACAAGCCACGAAATGTTGACGAAACATTATCAGCCGAGTTTATCGACTCGGAAATGAGCGGGATGACTCCGCCCAATTTGAAGGACGCTGCCCTGCCCTCGGCCGACTCGATGATGAGTGCGCCGGGTTCAACCTCTGGAAGCGTCACATTTGCCTCGGATGTGGCCCCTATCCTTTCGACACGATGCGGGAATTGCCATATCAACAATTCGCGAGGTGGGTTCTCAATGCAGACTTTTACGGCGTTGATGGATTCGGGATTTGTCGAGCCGGGTGATAGTGGAGTTAGCTTGTTGGTCGAAGTCATTGAATCTGGTGACATGCCACCGGGGAACAACAATTCCGTACCGCCTTCGGAGCTCGCAAAGCTGAAGCAATGGATAGACTCAGGTGCGAACCCTGGTTCGGCTAGGGTGACCGAAGTTCTCACTTCACTCTCGACAACAGCGTTTGAAGAGAACTCGACACCTGAGGAGATAAGTGCGTATCGAGCGAGCCTTGTGAGGAAAAACCTGCAAGTTGCACTTGGCAACGCGGCGATTCGAGATCACGAGGGAAATAGTGCTTTGGTGATTGGCACGCTTGAATCATCTCAGTTACAGGAAATCTCCGATGCTGTTGACCGAATGGCTTTGGAGATTGGAAAGGACCTTGGAATCTCCGCACGCAGGCAAACACCATTTGGAAAAGGGCGAATCACGGTTGTCGCTTTGTCGAGCTCCTACGACTATTCGGAGTTCAGACGGATGGCTTCGATACCCTCCTCGGGCGACTTGCCGGTGGTGTGGAATCGCACCGGTCGGGACGCATTGATCGCGTTGAAATGGAATACCGGAAGCCCAGCATCTTTGGAGGAAGATCAGCTACGGCAGTGGTTGACGGCGCCTCTTGCTTCCTTGGCGATGGCCACGATAGGGCCAGATACGCCCCGATGGTTTGCGGAGGGATACGGGCTCTCGCGGTGGCTAAATGATCGCCGTATTCCTGAGAGCTTTCGAATGGAACTGACAAGGGTGGCTGAGGAAACGGCGGGTGATGCGCAGAACGCCGCACGTTTTTTACGTGGACAGTTGGCCGCTGAGCAGCATCAGGCGGCTGCGGCACGAACGGTCGCGATCATGAAGACGACTGACTCTGGACGCTGGCGCTCACTGATTCAAAAGCTGGGCAAGAGCGAGGGTTTCGAGGCGTCCATACAATCTGTCTACGGTCAGGATTTGCAGAACCTGGTGAAGTCGATTTTTTCTTCTTGATTCCGCTTGTTGGAACCGGTTCGCGTTGCGGCACTTTGGTGTCGTTTTGGATTCAATATCCACCCGTATTGCGTTCGCCAAAGCAGACTGGGGCGAGACCGGAAGTTAAGAGCAAGCGGCTGCGTGAATCGAAGAACTGCCGAGAGTTTCGAGTTTTTTCATTTTGTCAGTAAGATCTCGTTCGGACGCCAGTATTCAAATTTGCCAGGTGGCACGCGACCGACCGCACTCCAAAGTGAAATGCATTCATGCCAGCCGTTGCTAGAACTCAAATTTTCGTTCTGATCTTCTGTTATTTGGCCGCATGCGAGCCAACGTCTGCCGAAAATTGGCCCTCAATCAGAGGACCTCATTTTGATGGCTCATCGGCAAAGCCGGTCGAGTTTTCGTCGACTCAGCCGATACAACTGAACGTAGCTTGGAAAAGGTCAATCGGGAGCGGGTATTCAGGTGTCGTCAAGCAAGGCAAAGTGCTGGTGACGGCGATGGCAGAGGTCGAGTCGAACCAAGAATTCGTGTTGGCGATTGATTCGGATAGTGGCGACGAGATCTGGCGAACCGTGACGGGCCCTGTGTTCAAGGGAGCCAACGGGTCCTTTGACGGACCTGTAGCGACACCAGCTGTTGATTCAACCGCAGCCTACCATCTTTCGCCCCACGGTCGTTTCGCGGCATACGATTTATTGACGGGCAAAATGATCTGGGAACATGATTTTGTGGAGGAGTTCAAACCTGTTCCGAACTTCTATGGTTTCGGTGCCTCTCCTATCGTTTACCAAGACAAGGTCATTGTTGGTGTGGGGGCTCCTGACGCGGCTATCGTGGCCTTCGACGCTGGCACTGGCAATGTGATTTGGAAAGCCGGAGAAGACTCCGTTGCTTTTCAGTCAGGCGTGCCGATCAAAGTTGGCGATGACGAGCAAATCGTGATTGCCGGCAATCAAAAGATGTTCGGTATTGATCCTCAGACTGGAGACGTCAGATGGACTCGTCAGCACGAAGGAAGTGGAGCTATGGGATCCTGGACAGTTCAGCCTGTTCCTCTCCCGGGTGGAGGTATCTTTGTCAATGATGGTGAGTCGACATCCAGTGGTGTGGGCATCGAGGGTTCGGCGACGACGACCAACTGGAACGGAAGGGATATTCGTAACACCTATTGCGTGCCTGTTGTGGCCGGCGGAGTACTTTGTTCTTACTCGTCACGCTTTCTTGTCGGCGTCGATCCATTGACGGGTGATCGATTATTTCGAAGTCGGAAGCCGTCCAACGGTTTCATGGCAAAGCTTGGGGAGTCACTTGTCATTGCTACGATGGATGGCGAGTTGCACATTGGAAGTGTGACCACGACTGGCTTTGATGAAGTTGCGGCGACGGACGTCTTCAAGCCTGATGTGGATGGTCAGCTTTGGTCGCTGCCAACGGTAGCTGGCAAGTCAATCTACCTACGAAGTCTTGGTGCAATCGCCAGGATCGATTTGCAAACGGGTGATCAACCTAAACAAACACCATTCGAGCTCATTGATGTCGGCGTCTCATTCGCAAAGGTGTTTTCCAACGCACTTCGTAGTGATGATCCCAATCAAATCATAGAGGACTATGTGAGTGCAAAAGGCTCGCCCGTTGTGGAGGACGGTTTCGTTCATTTCGTAGCCAAGAGCGACTTCGATGATATCGCTGTAGCAAGCGATATTTTCGGTATGCGTCAGGAGCGACCGATGAAACGCATCGGCAAGAGCGATTGGTTTTATCACGCCTCGCCAAAGCCAGAGGTGGGAAGGATCTCCTATGTCTTCTTTGCGGACTATAAGCCTCAGCTTGATCCGTTCAACGATCAGGTTGTGACCAGCACGACCATCAGTGGGGAAATGGAGCCGGTGTTTCGAGGACCGGCTCCACCGCTAAAACAGAACTATGTTGATTTGTCGACAGATACGACGGCGGGTGAGGAGCCGCCGGTTGAAATGCTGGGGACGCTTCAGGCGTCGTCATTGTTGAGTGATTCGCTCGATAAAGAAGTGAAGATGAAGATCTACTTGCCACCCCAGTATTCGGTGCAGCCAGATCGACGATTTCCCGTCATTTATTGTCACGATGGGAGTGCCGCGGTTGAGTCGGGTGACCAAGCGGCAATCGTCGATCGGCTGATCAATGCAAAGAAGATTGAGCCAGCCATCGTCGTGTTCATCGATCAACGTTTTTATCCCATGATGGGAGCCGAAGGTTATTCCCAAATGTTTGGCGAGGACCTGATCCCCATGATCGACACGGCGTATCGAACCATGCCAAGCCGCGAGTACCGATCCTCTTTGGGAGGTGGTTTCGGCGGCACGTTGGCACTCATGGCCACGATGCCGAATAGTGACAAGGTCGCTAAACTCGGCATGCATGTTCCCTTCGCATTTGAGTTTTTGCATCCGGCTTTATCGATGTTGATTGCTTCGTCGCCGGAGAAGATCAGTGTGAATATCGAATGGGGTACCTTAGAAATGCGGAACCCAAGTGAGAATTGGAATATGGGAATACAAGCCAAGAAGGTTTCTGAGATGTTTGAGGCCAACGGTCACCAAGTAAAGGCGGAAGAGGTACCAATTGCGACAGATTGGGTTTGTTGGAGAACGAGGTCCGAAGAGATGTATTCGTTCTTCACTACTGATCCATGAATACTCCAACCCACGCGATCCTCAAT
>JBCCKZ010000078.1:0-13417 GCA_039027135.1 Planctomycetota bacterium | reverse complement strand
ATTTTGCAACGCGACACTACAGTGAAAGACAACATTCGCGGCAAACGCATGCGAGCCGGATGGGATGACGCTGTACTGGATGGCATTTATGCCGGATTTAGCGGAACTTGAACGTGCGATTGCCCTGCCCGCCACTCTATTCTATTTTCTTCATCCCTATCCTTGCGAAGTCAACCTACCCGGTGCCTTTGCGACTGCGCTGCATCCCGCCCATGGCTCACTTTCAAACCGCGGGCGACGGCGTTTCTTTTTTTGTCGCCAATGAAACAACCACCAAGACGATAAAGGCCAGCGGGATGGTCACGATTCCAGGTTGGCTAAATGGGGTTGGGGCCGTGCTGGGGTCGAGTCCATAAACAGCTGAATAGGTATCTGACGAAAGCAAGATCCAGGTGAGTGACGAGATGGCGCCAATCGTCACCGATGCGATGATACCCTGTTTGGTGGTTCGTTTCCAAAAGAGCAGCATGGTTAAAGCCGGAAGATTTGCACTAGCGGCGATACTGAATGCCCAACCAACCAAGTATCCGACGTTCAATTCTTTGAACAGGATCCCAAGAACGATGGCGATGCCACCGACTATGACAGCGGCTGTTTTGGCGACCCGAACCTGAGCCTTTTCATCGAGCTTCACGCCTGCAACGCCACCGAGTAAATCGTGAGCGATCGCACCACTGGATGCCAGAATCAAACCGCTAACCGTTCCTAGAACGGTTGTGAACGCGATTGCCGAGATGATGGCAAACAAAAGAGGAGAAATACTGCGGGCCAATAGTGGGGCGGCCATATTCGAGTCAGTCAAGTCTAACGCCCAACTCGTCATCGCTCCGAGTCCAAGATAAAGGGTCAGCACGTAGAAGAAGCCAATCGTTGCTATACCAAGAATCGTGCTCTTGCGAGCGGCAGATGCGTCCTTGACCGTGTAGTATCGAATCAGGATGTGAGGGAGTGAAGCGGTTCCACAGAACAACGCCAGCATCAACGATAGGAAATTAAGCTTATCGATGAATCGATCACTTCGAATGCCAGCGAACTTAGGATGCTCGCCTGGCCTAAGGACTTCATTGCCGGGGGTAAGTCGGGGCACGAAGACGGTTGTCGATGTTCCACTATCGTCAATGAGGACCTGCTTGTTGTTAAGAACAACGGTTGAATCGGAAAGTGTCGTGAAAAACTCTATCGGCCCAACCGGTCCTGTCGTCTCTTTTTGATTTGGGAGGTCCCACAGATGGCCCGCGGGATCCATTTCAACAAGATCGACTCCATTGATCATGCCGCTGGTGTTTGTGGCCTGAGCACGACGCAACATCAAGAAATTTGGCCCCTTCTGCGAATCGACCTTGTAGATCTTCAGCCCATCATCATCCTGCAAAGCCAAAAAGTCTTCGGGCCATCCGTCGACGGTGACGACTTCTTTATCGGAAGCGACACCTTTCTTGTCTGAAACAAGGCCGGCATCAATCTCTTTTTGCGTGGTCAAAAACTCTTCATAAGAATCGCTAGATTCTTCGAATCCACGCTGCAGCAAACACACCACCAAGATTGCACTGAATATCACCAGCAGGGAGCCCTTGAGGAATTGCACCCAAGTAGTGGATACCATCCCGGCAGTGACCACGATCAAAATCACAACGATGCCAACGATTACCACACCAGACCAGTGGGGCAATCCCAGCAGCGGCGTGATCAGTGCACCCGCGCCGACCATCTGAGGAATGAGATAAAACACGCTAACAATCAGCGTGCTCAAACCTGCGGCCGCCTTGATGCCACGCGAATCAAAGTTTGCATCCAATGCATCTGCAAAAGTGAATTTACCCAGCCTTTTCATCGGCTCGGCAATCACGAATAACGCGACAATCCATCCAGCCAAGAAACCAATCGAGTACAGGAATCCGTCGTAACCGTAAGCGGCGATCATCCCGCAAATACCCAGGAATGACGCAGCCGACAGATAGTCACCCGCAAAGGCAACGCCGTTGATCGCCCACGGGATCTGCCCATGAGCGGCGAAGTATCCCGCTGAGTCTTTGGCTTTGCGTCCTAGATAGAAGCTCAACGCGACCGTTCCCAATACGAAAACCAGGAAAACGCCTACCGCCATGAAAGAGACTTCGTTCATGTGTCGGCCTCCGTGCGGTCGTTAGAACTTGCATCGATAGCATCCCTGCGCAGAAGGCCGTAGACCAATGCCAAAACAATAGCCGCGAGAATCAGTCCAAAGCCATAGACGATGGCAAGGTTAAGACCCGCGAAAACGATCGCCTCCATACGGTTGGGTGCAAACGCATTGATTAGAACGAAACCTAAATACAACGCGGTGTAAAAAGCAAATAGCCACAATCCCAGCCGATCGGTGGGTGGCTTCGTTGATGAGGACATGGAGATTAGCTAGCCGATTCAGGAAGGTCATTCATCGCAGGTGTGGGGCGATCGCGACGCTTTAGAAAAATGACGAATGCGATCACCGCTGCCATAAGTTGTAACAGCGAACCGACTAGCAATGGTGCACCAGGCAAAGGTATCGGAGCGTCCTCGGAAACAAAGAAGCTGAATAAGAAGCTGTTGAAGAACAGCGGGGCAGCGATCGCCGTGATCGAGGTAAGCGACGTGATGGCACCCTGAACGCGTCCCTGGTTTGATTCGTCAACAGTGGAAGTTACCAGGCTCTGGATCGCGGGGCCGGCTAAGCCACCGAGAGATCCAAATACGATGATCCAGGGAATCATCCAAGTTTGGTTTGCCAGGCCGTATCCCGCGAAGGCTGTCGCGCTAATGAGCGTTGCTGCAACGATTGTCTTCCGGGGACCAAAACGCTTGATCACCGGCTTGACCAGCCCACCCTGAACAACAATTGCCATGATGCCGACCATTCCCAAGGCAAGTCCGTTGGCGAGTGAACTCCATTCAAACTTGTAAGCAGTGTAGAGAACCCAGACGTTCTCCAACCCTCGTTGAGCAAAGCTTTTGAGCACAAAGACAACGGCGAGCGCGGCGACCAGCGGATAGGCACCCAGTGAGCCAATCGATGCTACGGGATTGAGCTTCCACAACTCAACCTTCGAACGCTTCTCGGGCGGAAGCGATTCAGGTAGACGGAAATAGCCGTAGGTAAAATTCGCAAGCGCCAATCCGGCGGCAACGAAGAATGGGAGGCGTAAAGAAATGGCACCGAGAAGACCACCAATGGTTGGGCCCAAGGTGAAGCCAATTCCGAACATGACTCCAACGAGTCCAAAATTTCGGGCTCGGTTTTCTTCATCTGAAATATCGGCGATGTAAGCGTTTCCTGTTGTCAACGACGCACCCATCACGCCGGAAATGGCACGAGCAACGAACAGCCAGCTCAGCGATGGAGCCAGACCCACGACGATGAAATCGATACCCAAGCCCAACATCGATAAAAGCAAGACAGGTCGCCGCCCAAATCGATCCGAGAGACCGCCGAGGATTGGCGAAAAGAAGAATTGCATGATCGCGTAGACTGCGCCGATCCATCCGACGTATCGGCCAGCGAGCGAAGAGATTTTTTCGGCTGACGCGTTATCAGGATCCGCATCAAGTAACTCCTTCACCAATTCCGGTAGCACCGGGATGATTAGCCCAATGCCGAGGATATCGATCAAAAGCAGCAGGAGGATGAACACGATCGCGCCGGGGCGATGTCGCGACGTATTCTGCACGGCGGGATAGGGAGTTTTGAGTAAGACTTGAAGATTGCGATTCTAGACGCTAGGCACATATTGATCACCCACCCGTCGATTTCATGCGGTTTTTCGTTGATTGCCGTTTGCGAACGCATGCGGCTCCGCCTCCGGATGAATTTGTGAAGCGAACGCCAGCGGGCTTCCGAAAGCAGAGGCAATGGAGATCCGGCGAAATCTGCTGTGCGATCGCCCTCTAAGAACTTCCGACCCTAGCAAGAGGGTCAGCTGGACACCTATCGCTTATCAACAGAAAGACACATGACGTCCATTCCTAGGGAGCCAGCGGACGACAGACGCTTGGTAGGTAACCAGCCCAAAAGATTGGGGCTTCACCGCTCAAACCAGCCACCTCTTTTTCGCTTCGACCGATCAGCGGTTCGGTCTCCGGCGAAAGCTCGGTGTTGCGAAGCACGGCGCGACTGCGTTTGAAGGCTGAAATCAAGTTTGTATGAGGAATCTCTTGGCTCAGTTCGCGGAGTAGTGTTGCTGTTGATTCGCCGCCCACTGCCCAACGAGACATGAGAACTTCATTCACACCAGCCGCGTGAAGGGTTGCCAGCATCGTGAAAACTTCACGTCCATCTGTGAATTGACCGAAATCGACTGGTGTTCTTAGCCCAGCCAAAACGATCGTTTGCGGCACGACCGCTGGTAGTCGAAGCCATGACTTCAGAGATCCGAGTTCACTTCGGCTGTCGTACACGCATACTGGTATCGACATCAGGTCTTTCCTCGCAGGTGTCGAAATCGCGGCGATCATGATGTGACTTGCAAGCGACTGAAGTTGGCTGGCTGGCCCCGAATGGTCTTCGGGAAGTCTTAGAGGTTGTTCCATCACATCTAAAAGTGATTGAACCATCGCATCATCACGATCCGCATCGGTGGGCGCAAAGAACCTTTTCGCGTGAATAGCAATCCGGTTACCACTTCGGGTTTCATTGAAAGCCCGTAAAGCCAGGCCAGGGGTTGGCGTGTAAGCGATATCGCAGCTCTCGCCGAGAGTTGGACCGCTGGGATCGCTCAGTGGGAGGAGGTCGAAAGGCAAAAACCAAAGCGGTCCATCGGGAACGATCCACAGACGTTTGGTGCCATCAACAATGGCGGGAAGCTGTCCCGCAAAGAGCTCCGTCGCAATATTCGCACCGGTCTCCTTCCATTCTTCCGAGTCAGGAATTCGGCGTCCCTTTGCGTTTCCCGCTCCAATCTGGGGAATCAGCTTTCGGAGGTTTGCCATGGCTACCGAGGGGGAATCAACTTGCCACATGCTGACATCGCGACCGGGCTGGGCCAGCACGCCATACAGTGTGTTCCCGATTTTGATGAAGGTGACGAGTGCCTCGCCCTCTTTGATGTTTGCGGCGGGGCGTTTGCTTGAAAGACGCGGCAAGACATCGACAGGAAGCTTGAGCCGAGACAAAGCGAAGAGTGCAACTTTGGATTCCGCAGCTTGGACTTTTTCAGTCGTCATGTCGCCACCGGCGAACAGCTGGTTTCGCAGATCCAATATCGCAGCCATCCCATTCCGCTCGGTTCGCTGGTCATCCGTGAGCGTTTCCTCAGAGGCCATGGCAAACCTACGAACCAATTGCAGTCGTCCCGTCAAAGGAAGCTGGCTGGCTAGTCGGTAATCAAGTGCTTCGTTGAATGCGGCCAACACCCCATCGGTGTATTGGCCGTCAATCAATAGAGCCAGGCGACGTAGGTGAAGTCCCGTGCGATCAAACATAAAGCTGCTCAGCGCGTCGACCGGATCGCGTCGCCATTCTTCCATGGGGGGGCCGGAAGTGTAGCGAGCCAACAAATCGACACCGGTCTGGCCGCCGAGTATGGCCGAATCCTTGGCGACCAATTGCGAAGCCTGGTAGTACCTTGGCGTTGCAATCAATCGTCGCCGGCGAGCTTTGGTTTCTGTCGCGAATAACTGCACTTCTTTCAATCGTTGATCGGCGGTGGATGGCTTTTCAAAACCGATCGTTGCACCCGAGGCAGTGGCAACTTTCGCAGCAACGTAGGACGCGTAGGCTCGGGTGCGTGGGATGGTGACATTGCGGTCATTCATGACCACAAAAGCGTCAGAAAGAAAACGTGACGCCGAAGGCAGGTCGCCGGCAACGAGCGAGGCGTCTGCGGCGACGACAAGGCAATGGGCAACCGCGAGTGGTGACTGTCGGTTGAGCGACAGGGCGATCGAGCCGCTCACCGTTGCGACTTGACCAGCCGAGTTGACGTCCGATAGCCCGACCGCGGCTTGCAACGCGGGGCCAATCCATTCGAATTGTTCAAGAGCTGCGGCTGCATTGGCCGTCTGTATGGCGGCGGCTACCGACGCCTGTGGTGCGCTAACGGCGTCAACATAGAGACTCGATAAACCAACAACCGGCGTGAGCGGGTGAACGGATCGACCCGCCAGCGTCGATTCCTTTGCCTTGGTCTGCAATCGCTTGTCTTCGGCCGTTGAAAGGTAACCGGTCGCCCGCATCGCACCGATCAGCGTACGTCCGATGGGAACGTTAAGATTCGCTGGATACTTGATCGCTTCCAAAACCGCCTCGCCGACTCGTGAGTCTTTGGAGAGACCACCCATGATGACGCGACGCCGATAGTTTGACGTCGCTAGCCCTCGCATGACTTCAACAATATCAATTTGGCGGACGTTTCGTTGTTGAAAGGTTCCACCACGCTGGATCGCTTGTTCTGTGAGCAATGTTCCGCTGACAAGGCCAACCCGATCCGAGGTGTTGAGCACGCTGATTGCCGCGGCTTCTGGCCATAGCCACTGAGGAGGTGTTCGGCGTAAACCGGCTTCAATGACTCGCTGGTAATCGATACTTCCAAGCCATCCTCGCTGTAGTATTGCCACCTCGCTGCATCGATTGAGGTACTGCATCGAGGTTTCAAGGTCGCCAAGATACCAGTAGCACTCCGCGAGCATTGCCAAGGGAGCGATGGCCTCGATCTCATAGCCTCGGACTGTTTTCCTCGAACCCGTGAGCGCGTCCTCGAAAGCTTCGGTTGCTCGGAGGAGGTCTCCATCGCGGAATAGCTCAAGTGCGATGTAATAAATCTGTGGTGGGTACTGTCCAACGGGTTCGATTCCACCCAGTGGACCTTGAATCCCCAAACCGCCACCGACGGGACGCTGGGCCGTCGCTGAGCCGCACATCGTCATGCATAAAAAGACGCGTACAAGAATTCCCATCACGGGTCTAGCGAAGCGGTAGACGCTCGGCAAAGCCACTCCGCTCATTTCCGTATCACGGCTCACTTGAACCTCCAATTCTGTCGGGAACCTTACTCTGAGAGTTTGTGAATAAATCACCGTCGAAAAGTAGCTCGACTCTCCGAGCCGAGACTTTCTTGGCTCAACAAGCGGAGAACATCGTGTTTATCGCCCAGGAAAGACGACCTACTTTAAAAATCACAGTCTCGGAGGAAGTGTCAAAACGGGAGCTAGCCAGAACCCCAGCCCCCAAGACTGAAGTGTAGCACCACGATATCAATCGCGAACGATTTCCAGCAATTCGATCGCCGGTTGATGATTGCAATAGATCAAAGCGGTTCGCCCCGCGATCATAGCCTGGGGAGACAGTTCAAGGTGTTTTTGTAACGAGCGTCCGGGTTTTACCTTCCAGAGCCTGCATAGACTCACTCGCCGGTGAACGTTGTGTTCAATCAGAACACGACCAAGCGGGAACTCCTCGGATTCGATCTTTGCCCAGACCTCCGGCGATACCGATGTGGTTAGCATCCGTACGATTCCATATTGCACCGGACGACCGTCGCTCGTGCGACGCAGGATGATTTCGCGGCTGTACCACAGTCCATCGCGATGAAGCCTCAGCACTTCAACCTGTACCGGGCATTGATGGAATGTCTCAAGCGTCACCGTCATGTGATGCTCGTGATGCAGAAGCTCGCTGTGGGGTGATTCAAGCGATTGCGTTTCTTCAAAAACGCCCAGGTCTGAACGCTCAGAGGTCGCGAAGAACTCGGTGACCATCTCGTCTAGATCGACGACGGCGTCGACGCGTTTAAAGCTACGTCGATCGACCGGGCGAACTTGGTCAGTTGACATTGATCGAAACGACGGGGGGACTCGGTAGATTAGGCTCTTCTAAAACCGTATCGACCAAGAAATAAAGCAGGCGACGAATGGATTCATTCTCAATTGCATCGGCAACAGCCTCAGCACGGCTACGATGTTTCTCGATTAGCGTGACGGCTGTCTCGAAAACTCCTCCGCGATGGTAGAGGTTCTCGACGGTTCGAAGCCGTTGCGAGGGCGGCACCTCGGAATCAGCTTTCAATGCTTCCTCAAAAGAAGCGAGGGCATCGCCTTCCAAACGATGCAGAGCCAGTGCTTTGAGCAAGGTTGGGCGATTGCTTAGCGTATCCAGCCCTTTCTCTAGCTTGTTGTCCGTATCGCCCGACCAATCCTTGAGGTCATTGAGAATCTGGAAAGCGACGCCGAGATTTCTAGAGAATGTGCGAACGGGATTGATGAGTGGTTCAACGGGCATTGCGAAGCGAAGACCAGCCAGGAGTGCCGCTTCGAATGCTGGCGAAGTCTTGAGGGCATAGACTTTAAGTGCATCGAGGGGCTGAAGGGTTCTTTGCGGCTGCTCACGCCAAGCCAACTCGGCTCCCTGCCCTTCGGAGAGTCTGAGGTGGGCATTGGAGAGGATATCGACAAGATCGGCTCGGATACTCGCGTCAATGGGATCGTTCTTGTCGACTGAAGCGAGCAAGCGATAACCGAGCCCAATCAGGTAGTCACCGACGTTGATCGCGGTCGCATCACCCAAACGCCGGTGAACGGATGGCTGACCATACCGAAAGCCATCGTCGTCTTGGATATCGTCATGGACTAGAGAAGCCTTATGAAAGGTCTCCACTGCCAGTGCGGCCCGTAGAAGTGGATCGGGGAACCTCTCGACAACCTCGGCGCCCTCCGCCTGGGTCGCCTCGCCTCCAGAAGCCGCATCGTAGGCAGCCAACGTGATAAACGGTCGTGAATGTTTGCCACCTCGAGCCAGAAAATCCATCGCGGCGTGTTCGGTGACGGCGATGGGATCCATGCTTCCCATTTCGTTCCATGTCGTAGCGGTCTCGGCCGGGATTTCCTTTTGGCGGCTGCGCAACGACAAGTCGTTGAATCGGTCCCCATCAAATAGCGAACCAGCCGCACGCATTAAGTGAACGTAAGATCTTGTCTTTGACTTGGCTGGTTCATAGGGAACACGAATCATGTCGACGACCCAATCAGGATCAACTTTCGTGTTTCGGCAATCACTCGAAAGGAGCGGGACTGCCATGCACGGAATTCCGGCAAGAAGTACCTTGTCGATGGCTTTCTCAAGAACATTAAGGCAAGCGACACCAATCACGGCGTCGACGTATCCACCCACAATGATCTTCATGACCACGGGCGATCCTTCGGCAACAAGCACCCGATAGCCAAGATCCTCGGCAAGGCCGCGGTAGTCAGCGATGCTGCAAGCGCCGCACTCTTTGCAGTTCAATCCGAACTGGTCGTATTCTGCAGGGCAGCCCTCGGCGTGCTTGAGGCAGTGTGGAAGCAGGAACAGTCGGCGTTCATAGGGAACCGAAGCAAGCTGAGCCCGCCAAAACTCGCTGCTCAGCATGACCATCGTCCAGCCGAGATAGGCCTCCGGAAGGTCCGCATCACGCAACATCTTCACCGCGACCGATTCCATTTCGTCTTTGGTCAGCGGTGTCTCACGTGGCAGTGTTAAGGCGATATCTCGACACTGGTCACGCATCGTCTCACGCATTGCCAAAGACTGGGGAACATCCTTTAGATGCGAAGTCTTGCGACGTGGCTTGCGGCCACCGACGACCTGTTCGGCAGGTGCGTCGGTGGAAGTCATTTGGTCAGAAATATCGGTGGCCAAAGACAGATTCCGGTTCGGGTTCAGTTCAAGGTGTAAGGATTCGATTGTTCGGTCAAAAGCCCAGCATCACATAACGCTTTTACGCGTCCCAACGCGGCGGTTGTGAATATCAGTGGGTAAAGCTTCTCGTGATACCAGAGTTTCGCAAAGTAAAAACCGATTGGGCTGGCAACATGGTGAAGACCAAGACGAACCGCCCCCGCCAAAAATCCGACTCCCGAGATTATAGCCGTCATCGCCTCGTCGTGCTGGCAGACCTGTCGATCGATCGGATCTTGACGACCGGAGTCCTGGAGTAGCCATCTGGCGATTGCGTCCACCGCCAGGGCGGTTTCTTCGATGCTTGAGCATGATGCTAGCGCCTCGGACGGGGGGCCATCAGATGTCGTGGCCTTGGACAAAAGCCCACAAAGATTACCGTTTTCGGAGGCGGCTTTGTAAAAGTCGAAGGTGGTCGGTCCACCCCCCCAGCCACCATCCGGCTTCTGCTGATCGAGCAAATACTGAACTCCTCGAGAAACGCTTGGTTCTAGTTTGGTTGATTCGACATCACGCATCTCAATCAAACCCGCTAGGACCCGGGAGGTGCCGTAAATAGCGTTCTCTTCGAGCGAATCATCTTGATTGCCAAACCAGAGAGGGAGCCAGCTTCCATTCTGGTTTTGCTCTTTGAGAAGAAATTTGATCCCGCGGGACTGCATCTTGGCTGTCTGATCAATTGGGTGCAGCCGGATCGCACGAAGCATATGTGCAGTCAGGTCCGTGCTGCTGCGATCGAAAGGCAGCTTTCCCCAACCACGGCAGAATGTTGGTATTCCGCCATCGCGGTTCTGGAGGCTAGCCAGCCAGCGGACGCCACTGCTTGTCGCATGCTCGATGTTGGCATCTAAATGCTTTCCCGGCTTGCTGCCTGGCTCTGGTTTCAAGAAGTCGCACGCAATCATGGCTGCTGGTGTGTCATCGGCATCGGGAACGGCGCCTGACCAGTCCGTCCAACCCCATCCGCCTGGCGATGCTCCAGTAAAAGGATGCCTTTCTTGATGCTGGCAACTCAGTAGCCACTCGAGCGGCGATGGCTTGAGCAAACCTGAGTCGAATTGAGGATCCGCAGCTAGTGCCTCGATCGATAGAGAGGTGACCCAGGTCGCCAGATCCGTGTCGATTGGCCAAGAGCCCCCGTGCTGATGATTGTTGGTTTCGCCGCGAAACGAGGTTTTCAAGAACTCGAGGCCATTCTGAATGACTTCCTCACCCGGTCCTTGCAAACGTTCTCTAGGCAGTGTGACCAGGCACATCAAAACGAATGATGTCAGTGGTGTGGCTTCTAGGTATCCACCACTGTCAGGCTGCATCTTCCTCAACACGGTCAGCGTTCGTCTCGCTACCAAACGGCGCGTCAAACGCAGAGGAACAATCCAAGTCGGCTGTTGATTCTCAATCGCTTGGCCGATGGCCACTAACGCTGGCACGGCGTAGCTGACCACTGGCATGCTCATGAATCGATACCAAGACTGTGGCACGGCCGCGAGTTCGAATGGCAATGGCATTACCTCCGACCAATCAACAAGGTCTGCGAGCGCCATGTTGGCCAAAATCGGTACGACAAAGGTGTGGTCTTTGCCGTAGCGTTTTCGAAGCGCGGTGATTCCACCGGCTTGGTTCAAGTAGTCGCTTAAGTGTTGGATTTGGTTCGCGCTGATTGCGTCTTGTTTGAACGTGCGTCTGGCCAAAGTGCTCGCCGACAAAACGAGGTAGCTTGTGGCAATGTTTGAACGGCTCCGATTCGTATCTCCAAAACCGCCGTCAGAATTCTGTTGCGATGCGAGGTACTGGATCCCGCTGTTCACGTACGGCCACCATGGATCGACCTCTGCCTTTCCAAACTTCACGCATTGGCAAATCGCGCTAATGGCCGTTGCTGTGGAAAGTGCCGATGACGAGAGTTCACCGCGCCAGTGTCCCCGGTCAGTACGCTGCGAAAGAAGTTCAGTACGAACTATTTCGAGCGTTCTCTCGCAGCTCGGTCGTAGTTCTTGCCACGGATGGGTACCGTGGTCGCTCAAAGCCCAGGCTGCTTGGGGATGTACTGACTTGCGTGCGGGTTGCCAAAATAGTGGCTTCCTGGCGTTGGCTGCCTGCCGTCATTAAACGGTTGTCTTCGCGTTTGCGACCCGATGCGGTAGTAGTACTGAGGGCTTACATATCCGAAGCCAAAGCGGTTTGGATAAATACCAGGATAAAACGTCACGCCACTGTTGTAGGTCACCGGGTAAGGCGAAAGCGGATACGCGGGATAGATGGTTGGCGCGAAAACGGGGCCCACTGATGGAATTCCCGGTCGAAATGCTTGGTTGGCAACACCACGCAGATTGTTGGCGTTTTGACGAGCGACCTGAGCGGCCTGAACAGAATTTTGCCTAGCCTGCTGCTGAGCCAAGACGCGATCGTAGATCTGGGCCTCCGCCGAAGACTGAAAGGCAAATGTCGTCAGAGCGATGACGGTCAGCGAGATTGAAAGTCGAAACATGCGCTCACCTAGGTCGAAAGTGCTATCAAGGAGTCGGTGCCTTAGGCAACGAGCTTGCCAAGCAGCGCTGCTTTGGCGTCGCGTTTTCCCAATGGCACCGAGAAATGTTATTTCCGATGTTCGCGAGGGATGCAACTGTTGGGCCAAACTCGGTAGTACCCCCTGCTCGATTCGAACGAGCGTTCCGGGCTGAAACGCCCGGCGTCCTGGGCCACTAGACGAAGGGGGCCGAAAAGCCAATTGACTTACCACACAGATTAATTGGCTTAATTGGCCGCGTGCAACATTGGTCATTTGCCGGTTCGTGGTACCGGTATTGTGCTGGCGGGGTAGAGGTTAGCCGTCACGTGTAAACGGATAAGAACCTGAACAATTAGGCATTCATTGCCTTCCTATTGCGACCCGACAGTGATGCCGGCGGTTGAGCCTGGGCTCCACCGGAGACCTTTACTCGACGGATTCGGCTACTCAACGGATTCGGCGTTGGAGACCACTTTGTCAATCAGGCCGTACTCGGTTGCCTCTTCTGAGCTCATGAATCGATCACGGTCGGTGTCCTCCTCGATCTTTTCCAAGGTATGGCCGGTGTGTTCGATCATGATCTCATTCATCCGCTGTTTGATTCGTCGCAATTCTTCGACGTGAATCTCGACCTCTCGCGCGC
This sequence comes from Planctomycetota bacterium, assembly GCA_039027135.1. GTDB lineage: Bacteria > Planctomycetota > Planctomycetia > Pirellulales > Pirellulaceae > Rubripirellula. The sequence goes on along the minus strand of JBCCKZ010000078.1, from coordinate 604 downwards.
TACCCTGCATGCCAGCAAGCGGTTGGTGAATCATAATTCGAGCGTTGGGCAAGGCGTATCGCTTGCCCTTCGCACCGGCGGTCAACAAAACGGCACCCATCGAAGCGGCTTGGCCAATGCAGTAGGTTGCCACGTCGCACGACACGAACTGCATCGTGTCATAGATCGCCATGCCGGCCGTGATGCTTCCGCCGGGGCTGTTGATGTAAAGGTGGATGTCTGCCTTCGGGTCATCCGATTGCAAGAACAACATCTGCGCCACGAGGGCGTTGCTGATTTGGTCGTCAACCTGTTGGCCGAGGAAGATGATTCGGTCCTTCAGAAGACGGCTGTAAATGTCGTAGGAACGCTCTTCGCGACCCGACTTTTCGATGACGTAGGGGATCAGTGGCATTTGAATTCGATGGATGGGATGAAAGCTTGGGAGAATAGAATGACTGACCGGCGAATCAATCGTCGTCGTCCATCTCCGAAGGCGGCTTGATCAAGATGTCATCGACGAGCCCGTACTCCTTGGCCTGTTCGGCATTCAAGAAAAAGTCTCGGTCGGTATCGCTGCCGATCTGATCAGCTGTCTTGCCGGTGTGATTTGCGAGGATGTCGT
>JBCCKZ010000077.1:0-13461 GCA_039027135.1 Planctomycetota bacterium | reverse complement strand
GACCGCTGTACCCTGAATCAAGCCGACGATGATCGCTGCACGTTCCTCGTTACTCAGAGAAATCTTGCTTGTAGTGTTCTTCGATCCACGAATGTGGTCGATTGCTCTCGTTACAGATTTCCAAAGGCCGTTCATTGTCTTTCGAAGTGTGTTGACTTGCACAGGCGGCTCTGAAGAACTCGCGTTTTGAATGAGTGTCTTTCGGATGAGGCAGTCTGTGCAGCCTCTCGCGGTTGGATTGGCGAAAGCTCCAACGATCATTTCCAAAACGGCTGGACCGGATTCTTTGTCTGCCAGCCGCTGGTACAAGGCATCGGCCTCAGATTGGATGTAGAGCCCCATGGCCTTGTCCATCAGGGCATCCTTACCGCCAAACGTGTTGTACAAGCTGGACTTGCTCAAGCCACTTTCAGCCACCAATTGATCAAGGGTCGTGTTTTCGTATCCATAGGTGCGAAACAGCTTCAAAATCCGAATGAGAACTTCTTGCTCGTCGAAATTACGAGGTCTTCCGGTTGTCGCAGGCATTCTATTCTCCCGTGGTCGATGCGCAAGTCACTTCTCTTTCCGGTCCCACGCCAGTATTTTGAACTATTCGGTCCAAAACACAAGGGTTTCTTAAAAAAGCTCTTGGAATCAGTCGAAACACACGTAAGAATCTCGTTACTGGACCATCTAGTCCAATAGTGCACGGAAAACCCCGCCTGAAAAAAGCGGGCGGCAAAGCAGTCAAAAATTTTTTAACCATATCTGGACCGCACGGACCAAAACCCTCGTCGGACTTGATAACCATGAATAAGCAAGCGACTTCCACCGCGAATCAGGTCAGATACGGAACCGAATCCGTGAACGGTGTAAACGTCTTTTGCCGTGAAGCCGGGCGCCCACAGAAGCGAGCAGTTGTCCTGCTTCACGGCTATCCCGCCTCCTCGCACATGTACCGCGATGTGGTTGCCGCTCTTGGAGATCACTATTACGTGATCGCTCCTGACTACCCCGGGTTCGGCAACAGCGACGCCCCTGAAAACGTTAGCTACGAGTACACGTTTGATAACTTGGCCGAAACGATCGAAGATCTTCTTGAGAAGAAGGGAATCACCGAGGTGGTGCTTGGAATGCAGGACTACGGCGCTCCTGTCGGTTACAGGCTAGCAACGCGTCATCCTGAACGAGTGAAGGGCCTGATCGTGATGAACGGCAATGCCTACGAAGAGGGGTTTCATCCCGAGAACTCGGCTTCCGTTAGTGACTATTGGCTAGGGCGTACAGCTGAGAAGGAGACGGCCATCGCTGCTCAGCTCATGAGCCCCGAGGGCATTCAATGGATGTACCAGCAGGGAACGCGAAATCCATCTGGCATAAACCCTGATAGTTGGATTCTCGATTCCGCCCGCATCGGAAGACCAGGTCAAGAGCGTATTCAGCTTGATCTGTTCTACGACTATCAAACCAACCTCAAGCTGTATCCGGAATGGCACGCATTCTTATGTGAGTATCAACCGCCAACGCTGATTGCCTGGGGTGCAAACGACCCGATCTTCATTGCGGCGGGTGCTGAGGCATACCGACAGCATCTGAACAACATTGATTTCCACTTGTTCGACACCGGGCACTTTGTCCTGGAAGAGGATGGGCCGGAAGTAATCCGCAAGATCAGAAATTTCTTGCAAACAAATCAAATTTAGGACGCTAACCAAGGAGCAAAGAGAGGCATAGACCTAAACCCAAAAAGAGTCACCGACCTACTTCGGGTAGCGAGATGCTGGCTTGCAATAACGTGGATGACTACCACGGCGACATGTTCTGCGTGTGCGTGAACCAAATCGGGTAACGCGAAGAACGAAACTCAAAAAAACCCAAAACACTATTTCGATCTACTACCGAGGAAAACCAGATGTCCACTCAAGTAAACGTTCAAGCTCAAGAAGAAAGTCGCGTTTCAAGCGTCATGCGGTCATACAACGGTCTGCCGACCTGGGTAAAGGTCTGGATGAATTTCATCCTCGGCCCGATCAATCTTGCGACGCTTGCTTTTCTCGATCAACCCGGCGGCGGCTCGATCGCTGCCCTCTCGCTTAGCGGTATGGCCTTCACCGTGGCGATCGTTTTCGCCGTCGGTGGTTTTCAGAAAATCGCTGCGGCGGGGCACATCCTGCCATGGACACCACTTTTGTTGATTCTGGCCTTTGCACGGCCAGAAGGCACAGCAATCTATCAAGCTTTCTTGACGGCTTTGCTCGTTGTCAACGTGATTTCATTGGCGTTTGACTTCAACGACTTGCGAGCATTCGCGAAGCCCAAGCGAAACGCTACGGCCTAAACAATTCGTCTCTCAACAAAAAAACCGAAACCAAACTCAAAGGAACAATATCATGCCACTTCAACAACAACTTTCAGAACTTAAAGACAGTCTTAGGTCTCAAATCCCGGCAGAGACTTTCGATCACTTTGAAAAGTCGATCGATGACTTGCAAGAAGCGGGAACCGGAAAGGACGCACCGAAAGTCGGTGATGATATCAGCAACTTCAATCTAATAAATCAGTCTGGCGAACGTCGCAACTTGGCTGATCTCCGTGCAAGCGGTCCAGTTGTGATGATCTTCTACCGTGGTGGTTGGTGCCCCTACTGCAACTTGGAGCTTCGAAACTACCAGCAGATCTTGCCGCAGCTCAAGGAAGCCGGGGCGACTCTCGTTGCGATTACACCAGAGACACCAGACAACTCTTTGTCGACGTCAGAAAAGAACGAACTGGAGTTCGAAGTTCTAACTGATGAAGCTGCAGAGTACGCCAAGGAGATCGGTATTGCTTTCTCACTTCCACATGATCTTCGTGAAATCTACACGAACCTTGGCGGCGACCTGAATAAGTTCAACGGGGAGGGCAACTGGGATCTGCCGATTCCTGCTACGTTCGTTGTTGGTACTGACGGCAAGGTTGTGTTTACCCATGTTGATGCGGACTACACATTGCGTGCAAACACCGAAGACGTGTTGGACGCGGTTAAGAGCGTCACGAAAGCTCTCACGTAATCGAATGAGCACGTAAGCGACCCGGCCAAGGTGGCCTCAGAGGAGATTCTTGGGGGAATCGCTAGCGGTGTTGAAAAGATCTTCCCAGATGCAATGGCCGAGCTGAGCGGGCCACTCTACGTCAGCTCACCGAATAAGTCCGAAGAGACATTTGCCCCGTTCTGAACGCGGGGCAAAGTACAAGTTCTGGCAACAATAAGCGACGGAGAAACACGAGACGAAAATGCCAACCTTCAAACGACACACAGTTGAAACGGCCCCTGAGGCATCAAAGCCAATCATGGAAACTGTCAAAAAGAAAATGGGCTTCGTGCCAAATCTGATGGCGAGCATGGCTGAGGCCCCCGTTCTGATCGAAAGCTATCTGACGATGATGGGTCTTTTCGAAAAGACGGAACTTAGTGAGACGGAACGTCAGATCATTCTGATGACCAACAATCGTATCAACGGTTGCGCGTATTGCATGGCCGCACACAGTACTGTTTCAAAGATAGCTAAAGTGGATGATGAGGTTATCCATGCTTTGCGAGCTGGCATACCGATCGCTGACCCGAAGCTCGAGGCTCTACGTACGTTTGCTGCGATTGTGAACGAATCACGCGGAAAGCCGACCGAGGAGCAGATCGAATCCTTCCTCGCCGCGGGCTATACCAAGCAAACAGTTCTGGAGACTGTCGTTGGAACGGCGTTGAAAGTTCTATCCAACTACACGACGCCAGTTACCAAGCCGGAAGTCGATGCAGCTTTCGCTTCAATGACCTGGTCACCAGAAATGATTGAAAACAGCGATGGGAATTGAGGCTATTCAATTGGTGCAGAAAACACTGAAACACGATTAGTCTCAGCAAGGCTCCAAGCTTGCAAGCCAGCCGAAGAGATTTTACCGGTGTCCTCGATCCTCCACTAACGCGACACCCAAGCCGCCTTCCCGCGGCTTTTTTTCATGCGTTACTTTGAAAGAAAACCATTTGCGACGGGCGGTTGACGACTTTGGTCACCGTGTGTTTAGCGGCAATTTCGTATTGGACAATATCGGACGACACCAACCTAATGGATACCTACGACGCTGGCCAAAACGCCTCACAGCTTTTATCTAAAGAGCCTTCGGCTTGTGACATAAAGAACCAATCGCGGACGACTTTCGAAGCCGAACAGGATGGGCTACGTCGAACAAGAAGTTGGCGGCAAGCGGTTCTGCGTTGGCAATATCAAAGATGTGAACGCTGCTTCATGAACCCAGGAACTTGGGCCTCAACACTATTGCCGATGATCTCGCAGCTTTAACAAAGGGCGGAATGGAGCTTGAGCAGCTTGTAAAGGCCAACGTTCGCGACCTTTTCGCCAAAGCCGCAGTGCAGACTGGATGGATGCTTGGGGCCCGGCTTCCGCTCAACACTTTGAAGTTCCTCAAAAAGAGCGAATGCCATTCTCGCGCGACCTCACTCAACGCATGACTTCTGGAGTAGCAAAATCGACAGACCAGCGGATTCCAGAAATCGACTCATTGAGTTTAATCAGTTCCATCAGTTGGCCCGTCCGAGGTCAATCAAAACTCTAGCGTTTGGACAAAGCCTCGAATTTTGACCTGATCGATCTGAGGATCACACTTGAACCTCGACACGCGAAAAAAGTTGTTGTCAAATTGCCTCGGGCGGCGCTCAACGATCGCCTGACGATGGTTTTACGTGAAATCGTTGGAAATGGGCAAATTCCGATCAGCGTAATGATAGGGATCGGACAAACAAACAAGACCAACTTCTTAAAAGCAAATCATCAATGGCTAGATCTCAAACTCAATTCGACGCTGCTGCATGGTCATCGGGGATTTGTTCACTCTGGCGCAACACGTTGAATCAGTCTTGTGTCCTGTTCTTCATGATTCTGATCGATATTCTGCCGCTGAATTCCTCTCTTATTGCACAGGATTCAAGTCAGAGCGTGCCTCCCCTTTATCGGGAGCTCCTTCGGCCACAATTTCATTTTACGGCAACGGCCGATTACATCAACGATCCAAACGGCCTGTTCTACCTGGACGGAATCTACCATCTGTTCTTTCAAACGGGGCCAATTACTGCCAAACGTTGGGGACATGCGATAAGCACCGATATGCTGCACTGGCGTCAATTGGACGATGCGATTCTTCCGCATGAAGGACACCCGGTTTTCTCCGGCTGCGCTGTGGTAGATCACAACAATACGGCCGGATTCGCGAAGAGTGATGCAGCACACCCACCGATCGTCGCGATTTTCACCAGCTGGGGAGTCGGTCAGTGTCTGGCGTACAGTCTGGATAGCGGCAAAGCTTGGCAACGCTATGACGGCAATCCGGTCCAGACCGATCCTCAAGACAAGTTGCGTTCGTTTCCATTGACCTCTCGCGATCCACATGTGATGTGGGACCCAAAACACAATCGTTGGGTCATGGTGCTGTACGACAACCTCAATGACCATTTTATTCCCAACGTTCACCGACATCGCCAAGGCGGATTGAGCATCTTCACATCACCGGATCTGAAGAAATGGAGACGTGAAAGCCACCTCGCTGGATTCTATGTATGCCCGGATGTGTTCGAGCTTCCGATCGAAGACGAAGACGCAACTTCGTGGGTTGCGTTGGATTGGTCACAGTACGTGGTGGGTAGTTTTGACGGCACGACGTTCACGCCTCGAACTCGACCTCGCCCCCTGGACTTCGGAACGAAGGGCACCCTGTCAGCCAATCAGTCGTGGAAGCATCTGCCCGATGGTCGAGTCGTACAGATCAGTTGGATCAGAGGCGGTGAATATCCCGGCATGCCGTTCGACCAGCAGCTCAGTATTCCGGTGGAACTTAGACTCAGACGCATCGAAGGAAACCTGCGTTTGTGCAAGACGCCGATCCGTGAGCTTGAGTCGTTATGGAAACCGGTCCGTGGGCATCATACCGCAGCTTCTCCATTGGACGGCAATGGAACTAGAAAACGAGAGCTGCCGCTCGACATCGACTCTGGGAAGAGCTTTGACGTGGCACTTAAAACCGAGTTCAGCTCCGACACTGAGCGATTGGCCATGATGGTGCTTGGCCATACCATCGAACTTTCGCGTGACACCATCCGTTTAGGCGAACATCAAATGGCAGCGGACCAGCCGATACGTGACGTCCGCCTGTTGGCCGACGTCACGTCCATCGAGCTGTTCATCAATGATGGCAGCCAGTCCTTGACGTTCACGGTGAATCCCACAGGAAACGCCACGCAGTTCTCGCTTCGGATTTCCGCCGGATCGCCTCAGGTCACTTCACTCCTCATCCACAAAGTCGACAGTGTGTGGGACACACAAAACGGCAAGACTGATTAAAGCAGGAAACACGGAAACAGGTCACGTAAAGACTCTACGGCTTTCAAGGCTTAAACTGTTGCCCGTTTCAAATCGTTCGTTCCGCGAATAAAAACACAACGCTGCGGAAGTGCTCGCCGCATCAGCACAAGGATAACGATGCATCCGCTTATCTCTTGTCTTTTTCCAAGTACCTCACTCAAGTCTTTTCATTGCATGCCGCAGCTGACAGCACAGCACGGCCAAATGTTGCTTTCGTAATCTCAGATGACCTGGACGATTCGTAAAACATGACCTATTCACTTTTTTTGATGTCGATCTCTCTAAGGAAGTCTCCAGCGCATATCAGCCTCAAACCAGATCCAATCAAAATTTCCACAAGCAACCCCAAGACACCTTGCTCGGAGAACACTAGTTCGCGACCGCCGCACGACCGCAACCAGAATCGCATCGATGGTGTTTGTGGTTTATTATTTTAGGCCATCAACTGAGTGCGATTCAAAAATCGGAACTGAGCCAAGATCAACATCCCAGACATTTTGCTTATCGTGTAATACACTGAACGAAGGCTGACCTCGGCATGACTCGACCTACTCATGCCAAGCAAAAAACGTTCTACCGGTGTCCTCGATCCTCTATTAAAAAAGGAATCCCGATCAGCGTTTGGTCGTTGTGCTTGCCACCATGTTGGAGAGACCATCACTTGACGGGAGAAGTTCCGCACCCAGGCAAAATGGCATGAATTGGCGACGGTGATCGGAAGAAAAAGCATGAGTGCCGCTGAACTTGCAGGCTCTATTGCTGGGCTGCCCGGCCAAGATACAATTTCGCTGTCAGAGTCCTAGGCAAGGCGAAAACTCCGGCAAGTGTGACTTTGATACTGAGTAGCCCAGAAATGCTAAGGGCCAATCCTAATGCCCATCAGTCGGCTGGGCGTTTGCCCGCAATTCCCGTCGAAACCGGACTCCATTACATCGCCTTTTGTTTTGCATCGTCCCAGAGGACTACGAATAGCGAATCTACAACGCTTCATGGTTGTTTGACAAAGATGCAAAGCATAGTCGCGGCTACCTACACCGGCTCAAAAACGGATTCAACAAGACCTGACAAAGGATCGCATGATGCAAATCAGCAAGGAGCAACAACGCTTAATCGAGCTCTATGAAAATCTCGATCCCTGGATTCAAGAAATGGTTCAGGTGGCATCGGTATCCGAGCCGCTCGCAAGGACAAATCTGTTTGAATTGGCTGTCAAAGTCGGGGTAAGTCATCAAGACGGAAGCTTACCCAAATACACGAATGATCGCGATGCTATCAACGCAACGATCGAAGCGGGCATCCTCGAATACGTATCAAAGTCGAAAACGGGTCCCGTTGAGGTGGCGGTGATTCTGGAGGACTACGTGTTTCGCCAGGCGTTCTCGAGCGGGCTTGCTGAGCGGGTGCGAGTACAAATCGAAAGGCCAAAACCAAGAGGTCATTCTTACTCCTTCTTTTATCGTATCAACGAGCACGAAGCGATACGTAACATGCGTTTCGCGTTTTACGGCAACGACTGGGAAAGCTTTCAAGAACTGCTCTACGCGTATTCATTCCGACCGTATCTGCTTGACCCATTCTGTCTTGACACATTTGCCGGCCTGTCACCGAAGATTCAAGCCGATTTCTTCAACGATACTGTTTTGCGGATGGTCAATGTCGGAGGCCGTTGTCGTCACGATTTTGCTGCGAATTTTGATGAGATAATCGATGGCATGCAGAAGTTGCCGGATGACATGATTGCTAACGCGACCGATCTGCTGACGGCTCAAGGCAATGTAGACGCCCTCGACAAACTGGCGTCGCGTGTCGAAACCCATCCGGAAATCAAAGGCTGCGCGGCTTTCCTGCGAGGCGACTTTGTAGCCGCGCGAACCCAGTTTGAGGCCGCCGATCAGCAAGAGCGCAAACGCACCAAAAAACGCAGCACGAATCTTCGTGGTTTCCCAATGGTGCTGTATGCCATTTTGCTGCTCAAAGAAAATTCAGCTCCGTCTCAAAAGCACGCCAAACAAATCATCAAAACGATCAACCAATGGGGCGACATCTGGCACTTCACCGGCTTCCCCTTGGAACAGGCGCTAGAACATCAGAAGAATCCTTTAATCATCAAAAAACTCTTCCTCCCTGATCCAGAAGAAATACCGCCACTAAGTCTCCTCATTAGCGGTTGGATATCGTGCTGGTATTTCGCTGATCAAAGTCCGCCGTTCGAACTAAAGACTGTCGAGCAATTGATTGCAAACTATCGCGATAGCCGTATGGACTGGCTTGCCGCCGAGATGGCCGCAATCGCAGCTCGCATGTCATCCGGAAAGACGAAGCCAAAGAAGTTAGCGGCTCAGGCCGAAGAACTCCACACGCAGCTTGGCACGACAACGATCGTTGATTTCATTGAGACTAAACCGCAGTGGGAAGCGGGACTCAATGCCTTGGAGAATCTATGCCAGCCAACGAAGGCGGCGAACAAATCAACCACGGCGAGCGTTGCCGAAGAGCGGATGATCTGGGAGGCGGAACTTGGAAAAGCTTGGATTACCTTGACTCCCTTCATTCAGAAGTACGGAGCCAAAGGCTGGAGTAAGGGTCGCAAGGTGGGGCTCGAACGCCTCTACGAACAGTGGCAAACTTCCGCATTTGATTTCCTTTCCGATCACGATCAACGAATCTGCAGAACGCTACGACAGTACGAGCAGCGAAACCACTACGGCTATCGTGAGACCCATCACGAATGGGATCAAGAAAAACTCATCTCCGCTTTGATTGGACACCCGCACCTTTACCTTGCCAATCAACGAGACGAGCCGATTCAAATTACGGAAGCTCGACCACACTTACAGATCAAGCGCTCGAAAAAACAAATCAAACTTGTCGTCGAACCGAAATTGTCGCAAAACGAAAATGCGACACGCATTACCAAAGAAAGCTCACATCGATACTCCATCGTGCGGTTTTCGAATCAACAACGTGAGGTAGCCAACCTAGTGGCGGAACTACCAGGGGTTCCAGTCGATCAGCAAGACCGGGTTTTCAAGATCGCTCAATCGCTCGCTTCAGTGATCGACGTGCAGTCGGATATCGAGGGGGCTCCGTCGACGGGTGAAGAAGTTGACGCTTCTTCGCAGGTGGTTGCCCAATTGACTCCCTTTCAAGACGGGTTGCGAGTCGAATTGTTTGTTCAGCCATTCGGCGAAAAAGGACCCTATTGCCGACCGGGAGCGGGTGCCCAAGCCATTCTAGCTAACGTCGAAGGCAAAGCCCTTTCAACGACTCGCGACCTCCAGTCGGAACACAAAAACCTAGAACAACTCATTAGCGAATGTCATTCGCTCGAAACGCGAACGGTCAGCAAGGACCAAACCGAATGGCTATTCGAAGAATCCGATGATGCGTTGGAGTTGGTTGTCCAGCTGCAGACGCTAGCGGATCAGAAACGAGTTTTGGTGCTTTGGCCACGAGGCAAGACACATGATGTCGCCGCGAGCGTGTCGGTATCCGGATTTCAGATGTCTGTGCGACGCGATCGTGATTGGTTCGCCGCGTCTGGCAAATTGGAAGTCGACAACGAGCTGGTGATCGACCTGATGAAATTGCTGGACATCGCGTCAGCTGGCCCGTCTCGATTCGTGCGAATGGATGACGGACGCTTTCTCGCACTCACCCAAGAACTGCGGCAACGGATCGCCGACATCACCGCATTCGGCACGCTTTCAAAGAACAAGGTCCGCTTCACGCCCGCCCGCGCTTTGGTAGTCAACGAAGTACTTGGCGACACGGCTTTGAAACCCGACAAACATTGGAAAGACCATTTATCGCGTATCGAAGAAGCGGGTTCGGTATCCGTCGAAGTACCATCGACGTTGCAGGCCGAACTGCGTGATTATCAGGTCGAGGGCTACACCTGGCTGAAGCGTCTGGCACACTGGAACACCGGTGCATGCCTTGCCGACGATATGGGCCTGGGCAAAACGCTTCAAGCACTGACACTGCTGGTCGACCGAGCCATTGACGGACCGCAACTTGTTGTGGCTCCCGCTTCAGTCGGCTTCAATTGGGAAAGCGAAACACACCGCTTCGCTCCTACACTGACTCCTAAACTGTTTCGTGATTTCGATCGTGATCAGTTCTTCGAAGAAATCCAACCGGGCGATCTGGTGATCACGAGCTATGGCCTGCTCCAATCGGAAATCGAACGCTTTGAGGCGGTTCAGTGGCACACTGTCTTGCTCGACGAGGCTCAAGCGATCAAGAACATGGGAACCAAGCGTTCCCAGGCAGTCATGCAGCTGCAGGCAGACTTTCGAATCATCCTTACCGGAACGCCAATGGAGAATCACCTAGGTGAATTGTGGAATCTGTTCCGGTTTATCATGCCGGGCCTGCTTGGCTCTCATGATGACTTTCGTAAACGATTTGCTATTCCAATTGAACGAGACAACTGTCGAATGGCTCGCAATCAATTGAAGCGTCTGGTTCAACCATTCTTGCTACGTCGAACCAAATCGGAAGTACTAGCCGAACTGCCAGCTCGATCCGAATCCGTTCTGGAGGTCGAATTGTCCCCAGCGGAAGCCACGCTCTATGAAACCATGCGTCAGAAAGCGCTCGAGCAGATCGCTGAAGCAGCCGATGCGTCCTAGTCGCAGGGAGAACAACATCTGCAGGTACTAGCCGAGCTGACTCGACTGCGTTTGGCGTGCTGCCATCCAACACTCGTAGGCGGTGATGGTATCGAGAGCACCAAATTGAAGTTATTCAGCCAGAAGATCGAAGAGATCATCGAGGGACGGCACAAAGTGCTGGTGTTCAGCCAGTTTGTTAAACACCTCGACATCCTCCAAAATCAGCTTGATGAAATGGGCGTGTCGTACCAATACCTCGACGGTTCGACACCAGTCAAAAAACGCAAGGCTGCCGTCGAAGCCTTCCAGTCCGGCGAAGGCGATGTGTTCTTGATTAGCCTGAAGGCCGGCGGCACTGGTTTGAATCTGACGGCCGCCGACTATGTGATTCATATGGATCCATGGTGGAATCCGGCAGTCGAAGATCAGGCCACCGACCGAGCTCATCGCATCGGCCAGCAACGTCCGGTCAACGTCTATCGTTTGATTACCAAAGGCACGATCGAAGAGAAGATCGTTGATCTGCACAACACCAAACGAGACCTGGCTGAGAGCCTCCTAGAAGGCAGCGACTCAGCAGGCAGATTGACCACCGATGAATTGATAGGACTCTTGAGAGACAATCAACTTGCCGAAGCCGTGCTCTAGCCGAAACTGATGGATCCCATTCGCTCAAGAGTACTTGCATTTTCTAAAGAAGGTGGGCTTCTCTTGGCAGGCACCTAGCAAAAGCTCGACGGGCAAGAGCACTCGTCCCACAAGATTCTCTCGAAGATAATCCCAAACCGCTGTCGCTAGCTCGGCTCTCGGACGTTGTAACAGAGCAAAACATCCTGGTCGCGAAGATAGAGCTTGCCGTTAGCGATCACTGGATGCGGCCACGCTCTTTCGCCGCTGCGATCAGGTTGTTCGAAGCGGCTGACTTCCACCAGATCGCTGGGCGTCGCCTCAATCAGCGCGATGGGGCCCCCTTCACTACGCAAGTAGAGATGCCCATCCGCGTAGACGATGGCCCCCTTTCCAATGCTGCGTTCCTTGTAGTCTGCATCACCGCTGTCGATATCAACACACCGAAACGTAGCGTTTGTTGAACCAAAGATGTGCCCGTCCAACAGGATCACACCGCCGTGATGGTTGGCAATGTTTGTATTGGCATACAACTCTTCGGTGGTCCAGTCTTCGCTGATCTGAAACGCGTTGCAGCCAACTCCGTAGCCGGAGGTAACGAATACGATGTTGTCTTGAACGACGGGAGTGGGAATGACCGCTGTCTTTCCCTCTCGATCAGCTTTCCAAATGATCTCACCGCTAGTCGGATCGACGCCAGCAACACTCTTCCCGGTCAGCTGAATGTATTGACGCCGGCCGTGAATGGTCGCAACGATGACCGAAGAGTACGCTGCAGCATCCGTCCAATCTTTGGTCTGCCAAATCTCTTCCCCGGTACTTCGATTCAAAGCCAGCAATGTTCCGCTTTTGCCACCCGGCGTACAAATGACTTGATCACCGTCGACCAATGGCGATTCGCTGTACCTCCAACCAGACATCATTCTGCCACCGAATTCCTTCTCCAGATTTCGATTCCAAATCAACTCACCGCTTTCTCGGTTCAGACAAGCCAAATCGGAATGCTGGTTCAACGCAAACACGAAATCGCCATCGATGGTGGGTGTACTTCGGGGGCCGATGTACTTTCGGTGCCCTCCATTATCACCGATCCGTGTCTTCCAAAGCAGCGTTCCATTGCTTTCACTCATCGCAATCACGAAGCTGCCGTCATCGAGATCTCCCAAGGTGATGATTTGTCCGTTGGCAATCGAAACGCTGGAATACCCGCTTCCCAACCCATCGGTCTTCCACTCCAAAGGAGGACCATCCGCAGGCCATTCTTTAAGCAACCCCTTCTCTTCGGAAATCCCATCTCGATTGGGGCCACGCCATTGGTTCCAATCGTCGGCCATCAAAGTCATCATTCCCATCATCATGGGAACAAATGCCAACAACATGCGAGTTACGTACTTGATCATTTCCAGTCAATCCAGTGCTTGGGTGGGTTAGTTGTTTTTCTTTGAGCAGCTGCGAACACTATTTTACGGTTTCACGTGCGTACCGTCGGTTTCGTCAGAGACGATTCATCGCCAAGGACTCGTCCGTAAATAAGTTACCGAATCAGTTAGAAAGCGCTAGCATCCGGTTCCAGGTTGCCGCTTGGCTCCCTTTCTTAGCCCACGAGTGTTAACAGCGATCGCCGAGCTCTCAAAAGCAACATTCAACGGCCACGGAGTGGTCGAAGCTCCGTTGCTGGGGGTGAGCGAACCTAGCTTTAGCGAGCGTTCGTGACCCCCCGGTACGCGACTCTCTGTATTCTCTCCCACGTTCTCATTTGGCGGCGTAGCCGCCAAATGAGAACGTGGGAGAAGGTTGGGTGTGGAAAATTCCGGGGGCAACGTCCG
>JBCCKZ010000076.1:0-13486 GCA_039027135.1 Planctomycetota bacterium | reverse complement strand
CCCGTTGCTGGTAGTGGCCTGTTTGATAGTTTCACTATCAACCTTACGAATAACATCCTTAGCGATGTCAATTTTCTAAGCACCGTCGATGTGGGCGTTCTGACTCCGGCCAACACCTTGACGATCGACTTCCAGATTGGGAACGAAGCCAATTATGACATCCAGATTGATGTCCTTGCGGCTACGCGACTAACCGAAACCATCACGCCTGAGTTCGAGACGCCAGCTCTATTTAGCCTCACTCAGGCGGTTGCAATCCCTGAGCCGAGCTCGGTCTTGGCTCTCGTAAGCGTTGGATGTGGGTTTGCAATTCGCCGGCGTCGTGCGTAGCCCCTGAGGTTAGCTAGAAAATTCCGAACAGAGGTGGGTCGCTTACGGTGATCCACCTTTGTTCGTTTTCAAAGATCTACATGGCCGAAACGGGAAAACCAGTCGCCCATTGCAGTCGAATCTGGGCCTGGTTGTATCGAATCACAGAGCGCAAGTATTCACGCTGCGTCATCTCCAATGCTTGAGCTGACTGCAGAGCCTCCAGGGGTAGACCCTCTCCATCCCGAATTCGCTCCAAGTTCAGTCGGTAAGACTCTTCGGCCGTTCGAATAGCAGTCTTTGCGTTCTCAATTTGCCGCCGTCGGTTTCGAACTTGCGAAAGCGCCTCGCGTACTTCGAGAGCCACATCATCCATGATGCGTAGTTTTGCGTATCGTGCTTGCTGGATCCTTGCAGCTCGATCACGACGGATGGCACTTTCACCTAGTCCGAGATTGCGGACTCTCCAAGACATCAAGGCATCAAAGTCATAGCGTTCATCGACGTTATCAAGATTGTTGCCCAAGCCACCACCAAAGCCGCTGCTGCTGAATCCAAGAAGCACGCTGGGAATAAACGGCGCATACTTCTCCTGGCGATAGGCTTCGCAAGCCGCCGAGACAAGCGCCTGTGATTCCTTCAATTCAGGACGCATGATGAGAGCCGTTTGGACATGCGAAGACTCGTCATCCAATTGGGACGAAAACTCGATGGGTAACACGCTGGAATCCATCGGAATGAGTCTTCCAACTTGAGAAAGGCTGATCGCTCTTGCCAATCTTGCCTCCGCCACTTCGACGCCCTCTTCCAATTGGATTCGACGATTCTTGACTAGCGCTAGCTCCGTCCGCAGTCGGTCCGCATCCGCATTGAGTCCTTCCCCAGCCTCAGCAAAGTCGACTGTAAGTTCGGCTAACTCGTCAAAACGATTCTGCGAATCATCAACAATCTGCAAGTCTTGATGAGCATCAAGGAAGTCAAAGTAAGCCAAAGCGGCTGACATCATTTGCTCGTTGATGATCGCCTTGGCAGCATGTCCTCTCGCCCAAGCGTTTCGACGGGCGACTCGCGGTTGAAATATTGCATCAGCCAACCGAAAATCCGCGATGAGCCCCGGTCGTGTGTTCGTCGTTCCCGCACCCGTCGCTCCGCTTCCCAAACCAAACTGAAAAGAATTGCGATTCACATCGACAATCTGGCCGTTACTCGCTTGATAGTTCCCGTCGTGACGATGAAAGCTAAAGCCAGCTTGAATCGATGGCAGCCAAAGCACATCGGCTTGATCAACAACCGCATAGGCTTGCTGAACACTCCACTGAGCTTGACCGACAACCGGATGACTTGAGTCGACGGCGGCAAGCACAGAAGGAAGGTTCATGGGAATCGCGTCGTTCAATTCTGCCTGAACTGCTTTCACCCTAGAGCCAGACTCCAAATCACCTCGAGGAACCGCACTAGCGACTTCGAAGACAGCTCCATGGGTTCGACCATCAGAAGCCTTGAAGGAGAACGCAGAGGAACCAACTAACGGCTCCCTTTTAAAACTCTCAATCGGGTCTTCTTTCACGTCCACAACGATCGCAGCACAGTCTTCTTCGAAACGCTCCGAATCATTGCCCCCATCACCAGGGGCCGGTACAGGCTGGACAAAACCAACCATCTGAACGTCCAAGCCCTAGTTTTCTGATGTGTGTCGCGTCAAGCCCTCGGTCCCAATGAGGCCAGCGTCGCTAGCTGTACGTCCAACACTCGTCAGCTGCTCTGGCGGCGCGATCGCGCGCAGTGCCTTAGAACTCGGTAGCGGTTGCAACTGGCGGCCAGGACTTGTGCAACCAATCAGGCAACCGAGTCCAAGCGAAGCCAGGATTTTCAGGTTTTCCGCCATTCGTTGGCCCATCCGTGTTGCCATGAGTGATCCGGTACCTATGAGTGATCCGGCCGTTTCTGCGAAGACGACCGGTTATGCTCATCGTCCTTCGGCTTCCGAACAAGACGATAATGAGCCCTGAATGAGTCGTCCGACAAGTTTTGGGGTGACGAGAGGCACAGTGTTTCGCATGGTGCCAACTACACTACGCAAGAGGTTCGGAAAGACTTCTTGGAAAAATCAGTCGATTCCGGTCGTGACGGTTGTAGGGCCGAACACAATCCTTCGTAAAACAAAAGACTCAGATGAATCTTCAACGAATCAAGCTCGGACAAACGTCTGCAAAGGCGACCAATCCCTGGGCATTGGCATTTGCGATATCGCTTGGATGTAACCGCCCAGCGATAGTGAAAACTAAGGATAAACAAGAAGAGCCTGCTGCCGTTCAGCTGGTCACGGTCTCGAGCATGCAGACATCAAGGACCACAACGCAGCCTGCGACGGTTCACGCCTATTTCGAAGCCGCAATACGTAGCCGCGTGGAAGGCTATGTCGAAAACGTTCTCGTTGACATTGGTGACGTCGTCTCAGAGGGACAGCCACTTGCGAAAGTTGACGCTCCGGAGCTCTCCAAACGAGCTGAAGTCCTAAAGGCCAAGATCGGTCTCTTGCTTACCGAGGAACTCGCGGCGAAAGCACAAGTCGACCTCACTGCCGCCACGGTTGATTCAGCCCGAGCCATGGTAACCAAGGCCCAATCGGAAAAAGCTGAAGTAGACGCATCACTAGCCGCCGCCGAAGCGGAACTTGGCCGGACTCAAGACTTAGTCGATCGGGGTTCCCTTCAAAAGCGAATGCTTGATGAGGCAACCAAGAAGCGAGATATGCAGATCGCGGCGAGGCGGGCGGTAGACTCATCTGTCGTTGCGGCTCGAGCTGATGTGAAAGTCGCGTCGGCAAACAATGCGGCAGCCAAAGTGCGTGTTCAAATTGCCGAAGCGAACACATCGGTTGCCGAGAAGCAGCTCGAAGAGCTAAACGTCCTGCTTGACTTTGCCACACTGGCAGCTCCTTTTGACGGCGTCATATCAAAACGAAGTGTTGAGCCAGGCGACTTGGTTGAAGGGCCCAAAAGCTCGAAATCACATCCACTCTTTGTCGTTAGCAAAGTCGATAAAGTCCGCATCCGAGTTCTGGTTCCCGAAGCGGATTCGCCATTCGTCGAGCCTGACGACACGATGACCATTCGTTTTCCATCGTTTGAAAACGAGCCTGTGTTGAAAGCAAGGGTAACTCGCCGTTCGGGAACTCTCGACCCAAGCACTCGAAGCATGACGATCGAAGCCGACGTCGAGAATCAAGACGGCAAGTTGCTTCCTGGCATGTTTGGTGAAGCCACCATCGAGCTGGATACCAATGTGGCCATGAATGTTTTGCCATCGCGATCGATTCGGTTCGACGCGGAGGGGAACTCTTTCGTTTACATCATTGATGGAGAGAACCGCGTCCGAAAATCGGATGTGCTGATCGGCATGGATAACGGCACACAGATCCAAGTCATTTCCGGTCTGGCTGAGGGCGACAGGGTGATCGGCCCGCACCTCAAGCGGTTTGCGGACGGACAGTTGATTCGGCCGCTCTAAGGAAACAGATCATGGGTCTCGTCAAATTCTCTGTCGGCAACCGATATGCGGTCCTCGCGGCAGTCGTAGCGTTATCAATCCTTGGTTTCGCGGTCGTCCCCGGTATCACCATTGATATCTTGCCGGACTTCAAGAAGCCCGTTGTGGTGAGCTTCTTTTCCTATCCAGGTTTGCCAACCATGGACATGGAGAAGTCGGTCACATCCAGAGTTGAGAGGGCGTTGACCCTCGCGGGGAAGATTGAGCACCAAGAAAGTCGCACGGTTCCTGGTGCGGCGGTCATCAAAGTCTTCTTCCAACCAGGTGCCGATGCCAGTTCCGCCATGAACGACATCGTCAATCTTGAAGCGAGTGATATGTTTCACCTGCCACCTGGAATCGAATGGCCATTTACGCTGCGCAGTGAACCAGCCAATTTGCCCGTTGTATTGGCGGCGATATCCGGCGAGGGTTTAAGTGAATCGCAGCTTTACACGATCGGCTATTACGCCGTTCGAAACAAAATGGGTGGCCTGAAAGGCGTCCAAATCCCTCACCCATTTGGCGGCAAGTTTCGTCAAATGATGGTATACGTCGATCCTGAAAAACTTCGCGCGTACCATATCAGTGCACCCGAGGTTGTTGACGCTCTGCAGAAGTCGAATTTGGTACTCGCCTCGGGAACCGCTGAGATCGGAGGCACCGACTATCAAATACACCCCCGTAATACGCTTCCAAGCGTTGAGGAAATTGAAGAGATACCCATTGTTGTACGTGAACAAAGCCCCATTTTTGTTCGCGATGTGGCGAGAGTCGTTGATGATGCGGCTCTGCAATACAACATCGTTCGCGTCAACGGCGAAAGATCGGTCTACTGCCCGCTCCTGCGTGAGCCCGGCGAGAATACGATCGCGGTGGTGGATCGCATCTACGAAGGAATAGGGAATGAAATTCCCAAAATGAAAGAGCGAGGTGACATTCCCGAAGCCACCACCGTCACGCTCGTTTCCGATCAATCGAGCTTCATTCGCAAGGCGATGAACAGCCTTGTTTGGCAGGTCAGTCTCGGTGCGATATTGGTCTCGATCGTCGTTTTGCTGTTCCTTCGAAGCATCTTGCCAACGATCATCATTGTTGCAACCATCTTGATGGCAGTCCTTATCGGCGCCCTTGGCTTCGCGTTCACGGGACAAACCATCAACGTGATGACCCTTGGGGGACTCGCTCTAGCAATCGGTACAGTCGTTGACGCGGGAATTGTCGTTGTCGAAAACGTCATTCGCCATCGCCGCATGGGCAAGGACGCAACACAAGCGACACTTCATGGAACCAATGAGGTTTCGGGAGCTATTCTCGCCGGAACCCTCACCACCCTTGCTGTTTTTCTGCCGGCCGTCTTTTTGACGGGCATGATCAAATATCTGTTCATGCCACTTTCACTGGCCGCGGTTTTCACCATCGGCGCATCCTGTGTCTTGGCGCTCACGATTGTCCCCGCGTTCTGTGCAAGCTTCATAGGTCGTCGATCAGCGAGTGACGAATCTCAAACGGAGCCTTCGCACGGCCTCTACACGCGAATTCTATCAATGGCCCTCAAGGCACCTGGCCTTACCGCAGTACTCATCATCTTGGTGACTGCGGGATCATTCATACTGTTGCCTCGACTGGGATCCGAACTATTTCCCAACGTCGACGCGGGAACTTTTGAAATACGGCTCAAGACTGTTCCCGGAACACGCCTGGAAGACACCGAGCAACTTGTCGCCGAGATCGAGAACACGATTCAAGAAGTGATCCCGAAAGAGCGAATCGACACGTTGATTAGCAACATCGGATTGCCGGTTGGAAAGGGCGCTGGGTTCTCAACCGTGTTGAGCTCGAACTCAGGCCCCGACACCGCGTACATTATTGTCAATCTCAAACAAGAAGGGCGAACGACCGCCACGAAGGAATACATTTGCGAGCTTCGCGAGGCTCTTCACGAGCAGTATCCGCTCGAGGAGTTTCTTTTTGTCTCTGGCGGCATCGTGAACATGGCTCTTCACGAAGGTGTACCGACGCCGATCAGCGTCCAGATATCCGCGGGAACCATCGATGCCTGCCGCGATGCAGCCGAGAGAATCGTAACGGCGATCAAACCAATCCAAGGCACCGCCGATGTTCAGGTGGCCCAGTCGCTGGACTACCCGCAATTTGATGTACAGGTCGATCGCACGCGTGCAAAGTATCTTGGCGTAGATCAACGAGATGTCGCTCAGACCGTACTCACGGCACTGGGATCGAGTGTTGGTTATTCGCCTACCATTTGGATCGATCCAAAGTCGGGTGTCGATTTCTTCATGGGCGTGCAATACGAGTCCAACGAATTTGAGTCGCTGAATGAAATTCGCAACATGCCAATTTCGCTGGAAACCGAAGATGGCCCTATTACGATACCGCTTTCGAATGTCGCGACTGTTAAGCGAGTCAACATCCCCGGTGAAATTGCTCACTACAACATCTCTCGCGTGAATGATGTTCACGTCAATGTGGACGGTCGAGATCTCGGCAGTGTGGCAAAAGACATTGAAACCACACTGGCGTCGATGGAGTTTCCCAGTGGAGTGAATGTGACGCTGCGTGGCCCCGTCGAGAAGATGCGATCCGGAATGAGCCTCCTTGGCATCGGACTTGGTGTGGCAACAGTCCTGGTTTACCTGATTCTCATGGCCCAGTTCAGGTCTTTTGTTGACCCTCTGATCATCATGTTGGCCGTGCCACTGGGCGTTGGCGGCGTGATCGTTCTACTCTACCTCACCAACACGTACATCAGCATTCAATCACTGATGGGAACACTGATGATGATTGGGGTCGTCGTTAACAACTCCATCTTGCTGGTGGATTTTGCCAATCAAAGAATGCATGAGGGTCTCTCATCAACCGACGCAGCACTCTCGGCTGCTCGAGTACGACTACGTCCCATCTTGATGACATCGCTGACACTGATTGCTTCGATGACACCACTTGCGATCGCTTTCGCACCCGGCAACGAAGCGATGCTACCGCTCGCTCGAGCTCTACTGGGTGGAATGATCGTCTCTACAATCCTCACTCTGTTCCTTGTTCCCTGTGTCTACGCGCTGGTTCATCGCAACAGACAATCGTCATACGAAACATAACCCAGAAGCTCCAGTAGGTCAGGCTCCGCCTGACAACGAGCTAGGCCAACAGACTACGCTGAACGACACCCTCGACATCAGTCAACCGATACTGGCGACCTTGGTGTCGATAAGTCAGACGTTCATGGTTTAATCCCATTAGATGCAGGATCGTTGCATTGAGATCATGAACATGCACGGGATCTTCGGTGACCTTATATCCAAGATCATCACTCGCACCGTGAACCAGTCCTCCTTTGACACCACCTCCCGCCATCCATAACGTGAACGCATCGCGCAGATGGTCTCGACCGATAGAAGTCTTCTTGCCCTGGCCGTTGGTGCCCTGAGCCATTGGCGTTCGCCCGAACTCCGCCGAC
The DNA here is from genome assembly GCA_039027135.1 of Planctomycetota bacterium. Classification (GTDB taxonomy): domain Bacteria; phylum Planctomycetota; class Planctomycetia; order Pirellulales; family Pirellulaceae; genus Rubripirellula. Next base: position 6,171 of record JBCCKZ010000076.1, on the reverse strand, counting down.
CAAACAACTAGTGTTTCATCCAGCATCCCCTGTTGTTTCAAGTCCTTGATCAATGCCGCGATCGGCTGGTCCACTTGCTTGCACTTGGTTGGCAAGCGATCGGCAAGACTATTGTGATGGTCCCAGCCCTGGTCAAACAATTGGACGAACCGAACACCTCGTTGAACCATCCGACGGGCAAGCAGACAGTTGTTAGCAAAACTCACCTTCCCCGCCCCATTCGAGCCTGCAACATGAGTTGTTCCATACATCTCGTGTATGTGCTTGGACTCATCATCGAGGTTCATCAACTCAGGCACCGATGTCTGCATACGATAGGCCATTTCATACTGGCCAATTCGTGTCGCAATCTCTGGATCGCCAACATCCTTGAGTGCTGCTGCATTGATACCGTTGATGGTTTCGACGATCCCACGCCGACTTTCGTCCTGAATCCCAGGTGGATTGGAGAGAAAAAGTACGGGATCGCCTTTCGAACGAAACTCAACACCCTGATAAACCGTCGGCAAAAAGCCACTACCCCAAGCTGAGCTGCCGGCGCCTAAGACATTCCCGGTGATCAGAACGACAAACCCCGGCAGATCCTGGTTCTCACTTCCCAAGCCATAAGTGACCCATGAACCGAGAGACGGCCGTCCAAATCTCCCAAAACCTGACAGCATGAACAGTTGAGCGGGCCCGTGATTGAACTCGTCGGTGTGCATCGATCGGATCATGCACAAGTCATCAGCGACGCCCTGCAGATTGGGCAATAGGTCCGACACTTCCATTCCAGACTCACCGCACTTCCTAAAACCCCAATCATTAGGCGTTCCAAACAGAGTCGGCTGCGATCGCAGGAACGCGAAGTTCTTGCCTTTGAACATCTCATCCGGGCAAAGCTCGCCGTGCCTTTCTTGCAAAGCTGGCTTGGGATCGAACAAGTCCAGATGTGAGGGTGCACCCACCATATGAATGTGAATCACACTTTTGGCACGTGATGGAAAATGAGTCGGCTTGGGTGCTAATGGATTCTTCGAAATGGTGAGCGGCTCGCTTGCCTGATCTTCGTTAGCAAGCAACGACGACAACGCATAGACACCCAATCCCATTCCGGAATTCGCAAGCACGTGTCGTCGAGATGTCGGAAGCACGAAATTCATGATTGCATTCCTAGTTGACCGTGATTGTTTGATCGAGATTCAACAAGACACTTGTTATCGACGACCAGATGGCCACATCCGTCCTTGCAGTCGTCCGATCTCGAAATTTGCCAGGTAAGACCGAGAGTCTTTGGTCAACGAGAGAGGGTTCCGCCTCAATGCGCTTCGATTCAGATTCTACTAGCTGCAACAAAAGTCCAAGTGTTTCTTCGTTGGGCTCGGTACTCGTTGTGATCCTAAAAGCATGAATTGCACGGTCTCTTGAAGAGGCGTCTGGAAGCTCTTTGATCAAACGCTGCGCAAATCCCACAGAGGCTTCGGCGTATGCACGGTCATTAAGAAGCGTCAAAGCTTGAAGGGGTGTGTTAGTTCTTGGCCTTTGAACCGTGCAGGATGCTCGGTCCGGCGCATCGAATGTGACAAAGCTGGGGTACGGCGCCGCCCTTTTCCAAACAACGTACAACCCTCTTCGATATCGATCTTCGCCATCGCTAGCTATCCACTTGGGCTGGTTACGTCCGACGCTTCTCCACAACCCATTTGGTTGATAAGGCATGATGGGTTCGCCACCACTCTTTTGGCACAGCAAGCCCGAAATTGCTAGCGCATTGTCGCGAATTGCCTCAGCGGGCAAGCGATACCGTGGACCACGAGCCAGCCATTGATTTTCCTTATCGACTGCAACCATCCGAGGACTCAGCTTGGACGACTGTTGGAACGTCGCCGAATACACCATCAAACGTAGAACATGACGCACTGACCAACCGCTGTCGATGAACTGATTGGCCAACCAATCCAGAAGCTCTGGATGGCTTGCAGGTTCAGACTGAGTTCCGAAATCCTCCGCCGTGACGACCAAGGGCCGGCCAAAAACCTCACCCCATAATCGATTCACGGTCACACGAGCCAACAGCGGATTCTTTGGATCAACCAACCACTTGGCCAATCCCAAACGATTGCGTGGCAATTCAGGATCCAAAGGATGCAGCACTGCCGGCGTTGCTGGCTGGACTTGATCCCCTTCAGAAAGGTAGTCACCTCGCAAGAGAATATGAGTCTCCCGTGGCCGGTCCGATTCAACCATGACTAGCGTTGATGGCGGGGAGATTGTCTTGATCTCATTCTGAATCGACTTGATCTCTCGTTTGAGCTGCTGAACGTCTGCATTTTGCTCAGCAAAGAACTCGTGAAGCTTCTTTCGCTCTTTGCCGTTTAGTTCATTCTTCTCGAGCAGCTCTACGATGTCATCGGTCAATCCAGCCGTTTCGCGGGGCCCCAGGAGAAGGGATAGACGAGGACGCCCAATCACACGCCCGCGTCCAAACTGTTGATCTAGCGTGATCACAACCATCTCATCTCGCCCAACTTGCACGGGCTCGACCAGCGCGAACGTCGCCCAGAATTCCTCTTTGAATCTTGGCGCAATTGCCCAACCGGTTTTTGGATTTCCATCGATAACGCCACCGACATCCCACTTGAGCTGAGAAAACGAAGCCTTCGCATCACCTAGCGTGACGTGTTCAGATGTTTCTCCCTTCTGGATCTTGAGCTCGATTTCGTTGAGGACGAAGTTCGTTCGCTTTGCGTCACCACGCCCAGGGCCACCTCCTGGGAGTTCCTCATGCCGCAACGTTTCTAAGCGAATTGACGAGAGGATCTGGCCATCGCCTGCGAACCGGAACTCATAGGTCGCTGTGCCGGGAACGCTACCGGTGATCAAGACGGACTGGTCATCAAGCAACCGTATGTCTTCACCCCCTGTCGATGAGAATTGGGGTGGCGGCGTGTGCCACTCGGCACGACCAATCTCGAGAGCCTCACGAACTTTTTTGATATGAGCTTGCGTTTGGTCGTCTTCGACTCGCCTTTTCAATTCTCTCTGCTTATCAACCAATCGTTGATTCAAACGCTCGATTCTTGACTGCTGCGGTGACGTCATTGGAAGTGTCATCTTCGGTCCAACAAAGTCATACTGCACGCCGCTGTTCTTTTTCACTTCGATGGGTGTGTTGTTAAAGAAAGCGAAAAGCTCGTAATACTCCTTTTGCGAAAAGGGATCGTACTTATGGTCGTGACATTGCGCGCACTCGAGCGTCGAGCCTAAAAACACAGTTCCCGTTGTGTTGACTCGGTCAAAAACCTGTTGAACTCGATTGGCCTCAGGATGGACCCCCGCCTCGATATTGCACGTGACCGTGCGATGGAATCCCGTGGCGATACGACTAGAAAGGTTTGCATCAGGAATCAGATCACCAGCCAATTGCTCGACAACAAACTGGTCAAAAGGCATTCCTTTGTTGAACGCGTCAATGACCCAATCACGATACGCCCAAGAGTCCCTAAGCTGATCAGCCTGGTAACCGTTTGAGTCAGCGTAGCGAGCTAGGTCAAGCCAATGTCGTGCCCAGTGCTCACCAAAGGCCTTTGAACTCATCAGGCGTTCGACATAATCTTCAATCGCTTCATCCGAAGAATGCGACTCCATCGCCTCAAGATCATCGATACTTGGAGGCAAGCCAGTCAGGGCCAGGGAAAGACGTCGAACGAGTGTCCCGATCTCGGCCCGCGGAGACTGATCCAGCGAGACTTCCGGTAGACGTTTCGTGATAAACGCATCCACGGGAGTCCTGACTCTAAACCGCTCGGCGGCCGGGATCTCTGGGTCAGCGGGAATCTCATAAGCCCAGTGCTGTGATGCCACCAAGGATTCGGGCGCATGCCCACCCTGCTCGATCCATCTTCGAAGGACATCGATCTCATGCGTTTCAAGTGAAGAGCCGTCCAGCGGCATGATGTCTCCCCAAGACTCATCGGTAATCCTAGCGATCAACAGCGATGCCTCGGCATCTTGAGGTACCACGATGGGCTCATCACTATCAGCCGACCCAAAAAGACCCTCTCGAGTCGATAGATTAAGGCCAGCTTCCTGATTGGTTTGACCGTGACAACGATCACAATGTCGACGCAAAATCGGAGAGACATCCCGCTGAAAGTCGACTTCGCTAACGGCCTTGGGATCGCCTACTCGAGTTTCAACGCCCTGTGACTGTGTGAGCGAATAAAGGGCGACTACGATCGCAATCGATAATGACCTTGGCCGCCGCGTCCGTTTGAATTCCGTACCAATCATCGTTTGGAAAATTTTGGGTGGGACCAGACTTTAAACCGTCTTGGAACATCTATCATAGATGAAACGCCACCTGAGCTGATGACATCTGCTGCCTCATTCTTTTGGCTCAATCCATTGCCTCACGATTCACGACATTGATTGATCAACTCCGAAACGCCGTAGGTCACAAGAACGTACTCACCGGTACAAACCGAACGGCCTATTTCCGCAGTGGCTTTCGATCTGGCAAAGGCGGTGCCGCCGCGGTGGTTTTCCCAAAAACTCTCAAGCAGTTTTGGGAGACGCTGAAGGTATGCGTTAAGGCTCAAAGCGCAATCATTATTCAAGCGGCCAAAACCGGCCTGACGGAAGGATCCTGTCCAAGCGGTTCTGAATACGGCCGAGACGTCGTGATCATCAACGTCACCGGAATCAAAAAGATCATCCTGCTCGACGATGGCAAACAAGCCATTGTCTTCCCGGGGACAACACTGCACGAGCTGACGCAAGTTCTGCAGACCGTTGGCCGAACTCCGCACTCAGTCATCGGCTCAACCTCGATTGGCGCAACGGTCATCGGTGGCATCGCAAACAACTCTGGTGGTGCGCTTTGCAAGTTGGGTTCAGCGTACACGGAACTCGCCCTGTTTGCGAAAGTCGATGCTCAGGGAGAGCTACATCTCATCGACCATCTCAGCATCAATGGTCTCGGCGATACTCCGGAGGACATCTTTGCGACTTTAGAAAGCGGGAATGTTTCGAGCTGGGATGTTCAGGGCGACGACCGCTTAGCCTCCGATCGAGAGTACAAAGAGCGTATTCGAGACTTGGATGCCACGATCCCTAATCGATACAACGCTGATCCTTCTCGTCTTTTCGAAGTCAGCGGCAGTGGGGGAAAGGTTGCGGCTTTCGCGGTACGGGTCGACACCTACCCCGCACCAAAGAAGAAAAAGGTCTTCTACCTTGGCACGAATGATCGAGATCGATTGGTCGCTCTGCGGCGGGATGTGCTAGAGGACTTCGATGAACTCCCCGACATGTGCGAGTACCTATCTCAATCTGTTTTTGATACCGCGTCGCGTTACGGCAAAGATGTCTTCCTCTCAATCAAGTACTTGGGAACTAAGAATCTTCCCAGAGCTTACGCTCTGAAATCGGCAGTTGAATATCGACTCAACAAGATTCCTTTCTTGCCAAAGTACCTACCGGATCAATTCCTCTACTTCCTAAGCCGTTTTTTCCCCAATCACCTACCGAAACGGTTACTCAACTTTCGCGACAAGTTCGAACATCACCTAATCATCAGCACAAGTGATGATGGAATCGACGAGATGGCTCACTACTTGGAATCATGGAGAGACCAAGGTGACGGTGAGTATTTCGAGTGCACTGAACAGGAACAATCCGCCGCGCTACTGCATCGTTTCGCAGCAGCGGGCGCGGCGATTCGATATCAAACGCTTCATCAGAGGACGACCGAAGAGGTCCTCGCACTCGATATCGCATTGCTAGGCAACGACTCACAGTGGCTTGAAGATCTTCCGCCAGAAGTAACCAAGCATCTTGAACTCGAGCTCTACTATGGGCACTACATCTGCCACGTCTTTCACCAAGATTTAATCTTCAAGAAAGGTACTGATATCGAAGCCATCAAGATGCAGATCTTGCACCGACTTGACGAGAAAGGTGCCAAGTACCCAGCCGAACACAATGTGGGACACATGTACCAGGCCGAAGATGACTTACGCCGTTTCTATGAGGAGCTTGATCCGACCAACACCTTCAACCCTGGCATCGGCAAGACATCCAAAGGCCCCCGCCTTCGTCTAACCTAAGTGGGTTCGACCTTGTCGTGAGGTTTAGTAACCGCCACGGATCGGTTTACTCTTCTTCTAGGAATTGGTGCCTACCCAAATG
>JBCCKZ010000075.1:0-13519 GCA_039027135.1 Planctomycetota bacterium | reverse complement strand
TGATCTGCGACTTCGCGATCCGATTTAAAGACGGCGACAAGTCGATTCGCGGCTGGCGACTGCAAGAGGATGCTCAGTCGGCTGGTGTTGAGTATGCGAAATACGTCCGCGCCGCATTGAAGACACCCTACATCATCGGAGCTTTCTGGTGTAATCCGATCGATTCGACTCCCGCCTTTAGCAAAGCTGGGATCAAACAGGGTTTGTTCGGAGAAGGACTCAAGCCCCGACCCGGACTCGGTGAGGGTATCAGTGATTTGAACCGACGAATCGCCGAGATCGTTCCTGAGCTTGATGGTATGGGGGAGACGGTCTCTGTGATTGAGTCGGATGTCGTGGGCAACCCCGATTTCGTTCACCTGGAAAATGACAAGGGCGTTTGGTGGCTGGCCAGCCATACGGGCGAAAGGTTCATCACCACGGGGATGAACCACGTCGGCGAGGGTGGTGTTCTCTTCAACGAAGTTAACGACGGCTGGTTGACCGGGAGGTTTGGCAATGACATCAGGGGATCTTGGGGCGGCCTAAATCCGCGAGCGAAGAACATGGGGGCTTACGCTGACATGGTTGTCAAAGACTTCAAAGATTACGGCTTCAATACGATCCCATTCCACGCGTACTCGACACCGCTACACCTGTACGAAAAGAGAAAGATTCATTTCGTCGCCAAGATCAAAGTACAGAACATTTCATTGATGCAAATGAATCGCGCCAATGGCGCGAGATTTCCTGATGTCTTCTCCGAGAGTTTTCGAGCCAGATTGGACGAAGTAGCGAAGAAGATATGCACGCCTTTGCGTGACTCGAAGTACTGCCTGGGTTATGCCTACTTCGATATGCCCGATCTGAAGCCAGTGCGTCGCTGGCACAGCCAGATGTTTCCGGATCGCGGGCTCGTATATCCCTGGGTCCAGGATATGCGTGAGCTACCAGCCGACGCGGAGGGCAAGCGGCGGTGGATTCAAATCCTAGAAGGCAATCATGAGTCGGCAGTGGAAGCCGCGCGAGTTTACGCGATTGATAACGTCGAAACTTGGGAGGAGCTTTCAGCAGTCACATCCTGGCCCATCAAGCCCAACGACGTTTTCAAAGTAAAGAAAGACGCCGACGATATGCTCACCGCTTTGGCGGAGAAGTGGTACGGACTCCACCGAGAATTGATTAAGAAGCACGACCCGAATCATCTTCTCTTGGGCGACAAATATGACGTTGGATATGAAAAGTCGGTGGAAATGATTCCAGATGGTGTGCTAAACGCGATCGGCAAACACTGTGATGTGTTAATGATTCAGTACTATTCCTTTTACACGGATCAGCACAACGCGACACTTCGGGATTTGCACAGTAAAACAGGCCTTCCGATCATCAATGGAGATCATTCGTACGCGTTCAAAACACCCAAACACACCAAGATTAAGGGGCTCGAGGTCGAGAGTTTAGAGGCCGTGGCTAACGAGTATCGTCGCTACATGAGAGGCATCATGGAGGATCACCCTTACATGCTGGGATGGTGGAATTGTGGGTACATTGAACAGTGGGCTCCCGCTGGAACAAAGCAACTGGGACAGCAGTCAGGTTTCTTTAGCCCACGTGGAGAGCCGAACACGAAGCTCCTGACAATCGTCAGCGAAGCGAACAAGAATGCCGCGACTTGGCATGGGGCCGCGTCTTCGATCGATGTTCCACCAAATGAGGATTTAATGCCCAAGACGCCCGAGCAGTTATTTGAGACCTTGAAACTCACCACGGAACAGCGGTCCAAATTGGAAAGGTTGGAGAAACAACGTCAAGCTGCGGTGGCAACCTTCCGCGATCTCGAAGGTGCATCACTACAAGAGAAGCAGAATGTCTTTTATTCAGACAGGAGGAACGAACTGAGGAAAGTCTTTACTCCGCAACAATGGACAATCTGGTCAAAATACTGGAATGATCACAAGTCTTCGCAAGACGATTCTTATTAGCAGTAATGTTCCCCAAGTCTCCGAAATAAGCGAAATTCTCTCAACATGAGTGCAGATTCAACGTAAAGACAAAGGCGAAGACGAGCTGTCATACCAAGGGTACGGCATGATCACAAAATGGCGATAGCGACATAAATCCTGCGAAATGCCTTGCGTGACAATCCAACAAGTATGCCCCTTTTCGATGTCGAGCCCTTTTGTATGCCAGCCCTAAGAACCCTTTTCGCGTTACTTTTAATTGGCGGATTGGTGACTCCACCGTTCTTGCTTTGGCGACTTCCGCTGACAACTCTTGGATGGATCTTCTGTAGCTCACTACTGATCTATTACATCACAGTCACGCTACTGTTGCCGGACATTGTCCTTTCTCACCGAAGTGGTGTCATGGCCGGAGGGTTTCGAATCCTCCAAATGCGGCTAAGTCTTTTGCCCGTGCGTCTGATAATTCGAGCGGGCTCTCGATTGTTGAAGCAAGGCGATAGGTTTTCGCCCGGTACGTTGATCGAGGCTTGTAGAGAGACGAAAGCACTACGAGAAGAAGACTTAGTCAAGCACATACAGGCATCGACGAAATACGAGCCGTCCAGTTCAGAATTCAGCAAGTTGCTTGACGATCAATCACAAGCACAGTCTTTTCTATCTCCCAAGTACCTAGCCGGTAATTTACTTGGGGCAGTCGCAGCATTGGCCGTCTTGGGATTCTTTTTTTACTTCACTTCTGGACTCCAGCACTTGGATGCTGCTTTCATTCATCGAGATTGGCAGGAGACATCTGCGACTATCACCAAGCAAACATCAGAAGGCGGGCATCGCGATTCCTATTACGTCTATGAATTTGATTATGCCGTTGATGGAAACGGGATGAGTTCAATCTGTTACGGTTCGGAGCCACTCGAAACGGATTCTCCGTTAGTCGCAATGTATGACTCTAGGAAACCCGAAGTTGCCGTACTAGCCGATGGAATGCGAGTTCATAATCTGCCAATCGGCCCCGTGATCATCGCCTGCATTTCATTGCTCGTTCTTCTCCCGTTACCATTGATTCTCGGTCACTTCTCGGCGTCAATCGTAGCCAGTCTCTTCATCAAGCGATCGGACGCCCAGGTCACCGAACAAACGGCTAGCTAATGGTTCCGCAGAACTCGGTCGCTGCCGAGTGGCGTACAGCGGTAAACGGCCTAACCTCCATTTCTATTGCACCCTCGTTACTTAGTTGGTTGCGGATCAACTGACAATGATTCGCGGCACTAAGACTATGAGATCGATCAGCAGGACCTTGCCTACCAGATGCAGTCTTCAGTTCCCAAATTGGCGGACTTCGATAGCGAGCCGGAGAGTGCTCTCCAGATGTATGGTCTCGGCGAAAACGAACCGGGTCAGGACTCTGCCGAGGATTACCTTCTCGCACGAAGACCTGTATACATCTGCTTGGCATTGATCACGGGCGTCTGACCTATCGACATCAAGGTCACGACTTACGAATTACCGAAGTTCATGCACACGGCGTCCTCGCGTCGCCTGAATGCCGGATCCGAAATAGTGATCCTCAAAAAGCAATTCCCTAATCAATGCGGTCTATCTCGGTGCTGCAAGAGCGAATCTCGCATCGATCATCTTGCTGGATAAATTTGAAAGAATCGCCGCGGACGAATCCGCGGCGATCTATCAAATGCGGGTCGTATCAAGTGCCTCGAGGGTTAACCTCTCTGTAGTAGTTCTCGACATGGTTATCGCCAGTCTCAAAAACGCTTCCATCGATGCAGTAACTCACTCGCTTAAACTCAGCTCGTTCGAGCGGATTGCCATCAGCGTCGGCAACTTGCATGATGATGCCAAAGCGAGAGTGCACTTGATCGGGTAGGGCTCCAAACGCGTCGCCGAAGTGAGCTGGTGGCTCCGGAGCTAGTTGCCCAAGTAGAGTCCACTCGCGTCCGATACCGAACCAGATATATTTCTCATCGCCCGCAAAAGGCAGGAAGATCTCGTCGGCCTGAACGTCCGTTAGTGTGATCACTGGTCCGCCAGCAGCCAAGGCTCGCGGAGTCGCACCGATGTTGAAGGTAACGTTGAAGTCGGCAGCAGTGTTATCGTGATCAACGACGCCGACGATGCCAACGGCGGCCAAGGCCGCCACCTCATCAGCCGTGAGGTTGGCAACTTGGAGTGTTCCCGTCCCATTACCACCACCCTGCGTATCGCTGAACGTTACGGTTGAATTGTTAACGGGATCCGAACCGCCGGTGTAGATTCCCGAATCAAAACTCGTTCCAAAATTGCCAAACTCCACCTGCACACGCTGCATCATTTGGTGAACTTCGGGGAACGTGACCGCACACGTTGACACGTGAGTACGAGTCAAAGCGTTGCTGATCGTTGGCACAAGCAGTCCACCCAGGCCTACCAAAATCACCAGCACGACGATCAGCTCGATAAGGGTCAATCCACGTTGGGACTGCATCGCTCGTGCAACACGAGCCTTAAAATCAAAAGACATGAGTTCTTCCTGTATGAATACGTATATGTAGAAGCCCTCCAAAGATGTTTCTCTTGTTGGCAAACGTCTGGAGGGTGAAGACGAATAGCCATCAGCGCGTCGCAAGACCTCATCTAGCCTCAAGAGCGCAGAACAACCGCATGAATACATGCGTTTACAAAATTTCAGACATCCAGGAACCTAGAGTTGGGCCTGGCCTTGGGATGCTAAATCCAGAGGGGATTGGACGGTGGCCCGCGTGGGCTGACCGATCCGACATCAAGCTCGTGGACAACGCAATTCCATTGAGGGCGCACGTAAACCCAAGGTGCCTCGACTCGGACAAGCCCAACTTCCAGTGCAATCGAATCCGTCGCATCCAACTCAAGAAGGACAAACAAGCAGCCGTCATTGCTAGGAGGCTGATCCGGTACTGGAGGATTCGGAATTTCTGCCGCCTCGCCTCCGCGTGCAATGCCGGTTGTCGTTCGCTCTTTCTTAGGCGAATCGACATCTACCTGGCGACTACGAAGAGCATGCCCAGTCTGACGACCGACCGACGAAATTTCGTGCGAGGGATGACGGTGGCCATGAGAATGCTCCCCGTGCGAAATCCCCGATTCCACAGCGCCGTGACCATGAGAGTGGCCGTGGGCCCCAGAAGGGTGTCGGTGGGCCAAACCGCCTGCGTGGAATAATCCATGCGTGATCGGCCCCAACGCGAAGACCATCCCGAGAGAACAGCACAGCCACGTACCCAATCGCCGCCACACAAGGCGTCGCATTACTGATTTCGGAGTACCGGGGCTATTGAACGCCATTTCGGAGATAAAAGTCTCAGAGTGCAGCTAACGGATCTCACCAATATACACGCGAGTCACGATACAGCTTCCCGTGCATGCCAATTTCTTGTCTTCGAAACTGAAACTTCATAATCACAGGCGAATACGAATTGCCGGGTCTGCCCAACTAGCTTCCGATCTAGAAATCGCCGTCGAAAAAGAGGGCACGTACGTTTTGTCCATTTTTTTAAGCTCGCGATCAACAACCGGGGAAACATTCGGGCCGATTTGCGGTTGTCGGTGATCTGCGTGATAAGCTGACGGTCACCTGCGAGTAGAACTAGTCAGAACCACCCTTTTCATCAGACTCGAAGGGATAGGCATCGCCTCAGGACAAGCGGCGACGCGAGACGACTTTGTGGAGGCCACGCGATTCAACCATGATGGAGATCTTTGCAATTCCGTACTTTGCAGTCTCTGGTGTGATTGGGTGGGTTATCTTCGGGCCATTCTTCCGAATTCTGGAGTCCGAATCGCTTTCACGTGCGAACATAACTGTAAGTGATTTGCTCGCCGTGGCTTTGCCAGTCGGCGTTCTCTTTGGGGCAGCACGGTGGGTGATGCCGGAGAGTTTTCAATCGATTACCGTCCAGGTGATTGTGATTGCAATCGCGTTTGCCTTTGCGGCAACTGCGCTCGCAGCGGGCCTCTTCCTGGTGCCAAAGGGAATCCCCATCACATTCGTTAAACGCATTGCAGTGGTCGGCATCATCGCACCGTTCGGAATCCTATTGACCATTGGTTGGGTCGGTTTTTTGACTTGGGCATGCGTCTATTCGATGCTCTACCTCGCCCCGACCACGATTGTGCTCGCAGCTGCCATATCTGGATTGCGAATTCTTGGTTCTTGGGTATGCCAGGATGAAGCGAGTCTACCGGAAAGAACACGAGCTTCCGAGCTAACGGCTTAAAGCTTAGTCCTGAACGGTTGCCGATTTCTTTTTCATTGGCCACGACTGCACACCCACATGTTCAGCCCAGTCTCTCCACTTTTTCTCAAGCTGAAGTACCCGCTTTGGATGTTGCCTTGACACATCGACAATCTCTGTTCGGTCAGATGCCAGGTCGTACAACTCCCATGGCGAGCGGTGGGAGCGGACGAGCTTCCAATCACCCACCCGTACAGCGGCATTGCCCTGGTGCTCAAAGTAAAGACCTTCAGGTCGTTCGATTCGCCCCCCTTTCATCCCTGGAACCATGGTTCGTCCCGAAGCCTGAATGATGGAACTATTTTGGAACTCAGCGGGATAGGTAGCCCCAGCAACGTCCGCACATGTTGGAAGCAAATCGATCACGTGACCGACTTCTTGGCTAAAGCTACCATTGAGACTGCCTGGTATTCCCCGCGGCCAATGTGCAATCAGTGGCGAGGCAATTCCACCTTCATGCACAAACATTTTGTATTTGCGAAACGGTGTGTCGCACAGGTTCGCGCCAGCCTTCCCGAAACTGTTGTACGAATCGCGAGTACCCGTTCGTGCCGCCGGATCACCACCACGTAATCCGGTAAAACCTGTCGGTCCAGATTCAGCACTAGCTCCATTGTCTGAAAGAAAGAGGATAAGAGTGTTGTCTAGCTGCCCCAACTCCAAAAGCTTTGTGACGATGCGTCCAACGCCGCGATCAACCAAATGAACCATGGCAGCATGTGTTGCCATACGCAGGTCCATCTCGTCGGTATTCTTGACTTCATTCCACGCTGGGGCACCCGAGTCCTGCTTTGATAACTTTGTGTGCCTAGGGAAAATCCCCGATTTCATCTGACGCGAAAATCGTGCTTTTCGAACTGGTTGCCAACCGTCAACGTAACGCCCACGAAATTTGGCGATCTCTTTATCAGGTGCTTGTAGCGGCCAATGCGGCGCGGTGTAGGCGAGGTACAGGAACACTGGGCGGTTCACACTTACGCCCTCTTCGATGAATTTCATTGCATAGTCTGTGAATGCAGTTGTGGAATACCAGCCTTCGGGGACCGGTATGACTTTGCCATTCAGCACGAGATCGCGTTCGGGCAAGTTGCGGTAATGATGCCCGCCGCCTTGAGGCGTCCCATAAAAACGGTCGAAGCCTCGCTTGAGTGGCCAATGCTCCGGAGCTGAACCGACATGCCACTTTCCACTAATGGCGGTGAAGTAATCTGCGGTTTTCAGTACCTCTGCGATCGTCACACATCGATTGTTTAGGAATCCTTGATAAGCTGAAAAACCGCGATCACTTACCATGTGGCCGATACCAGCCTGGTGTTGGTACAAGCCCGTCAGAAGTGCCGCGCGAGTCGGACAGCACCTTCCGCAATTATAGAACTGGGTGAAACGAATTCCATTTTGCGCCAGCTGATCCAGATGGGGCGTCTCGATCTCAGAGCCGTAGCACCCTAGATCGCTAAAGCCCATGTCGTCGACCATGATCAACAGAATATTCGGCCGAGATTGCATCGTATCCGCCAGCGACGCCCCCCCAAATACCACGAGGAGTACAAAGGGCCAGACTTGCTGACATCTCTGGATACTTTTCATTTCTTCGTTCTCTTGTTTGCCTGCTTCCGTTTGACGTTTGATGCCTTCGCAACATCGGCATTGGTATCAGGAAAAAACTCCGACAACTCAGTCTTCACCAACGCCATCGAAAGGTCCCCCGCGAGGTTATTCCATTCGTTTGGATCATTCCGCAGGTCATAGAGCTCCTCGCTGCCGTCACGATACCTTATGTATCGATGAGTCTCACTGCGGACGGCGTGGTTGTCTCTACCAAATGTCGTCAACGCCATGTTTGACCATTCTGAATTTGGATCAAGCAACAACGTCTTCAGGCTAACGCCCTCTATTTCATCTCGCTTTGGTAAGCCACATAACTCAATTAGCGTTGGATAGATTGAGAGCAATTCGACGGGGCGTTCGCAGGAGCCGCCTGCCTTGAATCCTGGGGCGCGGATGACGAATGGGACTCGGGTGGCCTGTTCCCATAGCGACTGTTTTGCCCAACGTTCCTTTTCGCCCAAGAAGAATCCATGATCCGAGTAGAGTACGACAATCGTGTTGTCCGCATGTGCACTTGCCGCCAACGCATCGAGAACGCGTCCCACTTGCTCATCCGTCCAACGTATGCAGGCCAGGTAAGACTGCACAGCTTCTTTCCACCGACCGCTTTCAACAAACCAAGCATGATCGGGCGCGGCAGGTGCCTTCGTCAGAGCATTTACAATTTCAGGCAAATCTTCGCGGTCATTTTCCATGACCTCTGGCAACTCAATTGCATCATCCGAAAGCTCGTTGAACACTCGACTCGGCGAATAAAAGGGCACATGCGGTCGATAGAATCCCACCGAGAGAAAAAACGGTTGCTCGGAATGCTTCTGCAGCACATCGATTGCCCACGAAGCATCAATATGATCTTGAAAAAGGCCCTCTTCGTACGCCTGCGCACCGAAATCCCACAGTCCCTTTGCTCCACCCCGAGTCTCAGCGATCAAACGTTCATCGACTTTCAGTCGCTGCCCTGGACGTGGACCGACAACATCAAAGTCCCCAGGTGGCAATCCAGAACCGTGATAGATCTTGCCCGCCGTGTAGGTTTTGTATCCACTTGAAGCAAAATGACGCGGCAAGGTCACACGACCCTTCAAGTAATCTACCGTCCAAGGCTTTGGCGAGTTCATGTATACCCCGCTCGTTGAAGGCCGCACGCCATACATGATGCTTGTTCGCGACGGGTTGCAGATCGGCGCCTGACAATGAGCATTCCTAAATAGCGTGCCTTGCTCAGCCAGTCGATCGATGTTTGGCGAGCGAGCTTGGGGATGCCCACCCAAACAGCCCACCCAATTATTTAAATCGTCGATCGCGATCAAAAGCACATTAGGCCTATCAGCCTCGGCACGATCTGCCAACCAACATGTGGTCAACCATCCGACCAGTAAAAGCAGCGACTTGGCACGATGCATCTCTAGGCCCTTTGGAAGGGAAGGTGAAGTGAAGATCTAGCAGTTTAGTCGATTGCCACTTCACCTGTCGCAACGAGAACCCATGTCTCCATGATGAAGGGCACACGTTTCGTTAGGATGTAACGAGTCGTTAGGATGCAACGAGATTCACCCCAGGCTGACATCAAAAAGGACAACTGAATCGTGCAGATTTTCATGATTGTGCTGACAACGGCAACGCTTCTCTGTTCGCTGGTCGCAGGACTTGTTTTTGCGTTTGCCGTCGTTGTAATGCCAGGAATACGGAACCTGAACGACAGGGACTTCATTCGGGCGTTTCAAGTAATGGATCGTGTCATCCAAAACAACCAGCCCCTTTTTATGTTGGTTTGGGTTGGATCCGCCGTTTCTCTCATCGCTTCGGCTTGCCTAGGGATCACTCAAGTAGAAGGAGCCAATCTTGTGCTACTGGTTGCTGCAACTTGTGCATATTTGTTCTCGGTTCAACTGCCCACCATCGCAATCAACATCCCCTTGAACAACAGGCTTCAGACTCTCAATGTCGAAGTCATGGATGAGACTGACCGGCAACTTGCGCGCGACTCTTTTGAAACGCGATGGAACCGCTGGAATGTTATTCGGACTCTCTTCGCCTGCTTAACGACAGCGATGCTTCTAATCCTACTACTTCGACTTTGAATTGCCATCGATCATGCGTTCTCGACTGTCAACGTTTTCCGGCCTCCAGCTTCAGCAATCGATCGTTTCGCGTGACTTCCCGCCGGCGAACCGGCATACGCACAGGCTGAAAAAGTTGGGATCAAGAAGTTTTCACACTATCGTCAATCGCTAGCTTGATCAAGAATTTGGAGCAGCGTCGTGACCTTCACCTCGTGTCTAATCTTCAAGCTTGAAAATGAGACTCTGGCACCCTCGGTAATGTCACCATCATTATCCATCGGATAGACGCCTGCCTTGAAGTAGAACGTTTGATCTTCCCAGGCCTTATCTCCTTCAAGCACGTCGACTCTTTTCTCGGTTCCATTGACAATGACCGAGAGTATTCCGCCACTCAGCTTAATGTTCCAATCAATGTCGCTTCCCAGCTCGACATCTGGAAAGCGAAGCTTCAAGTCCCTACCGGCGTTCGGACTTTCTTTCACGAGCGCTTCGATGCGTCCTTTGAAGTACTGAAGCTTGACCAGCGGTCTCGCCTGACCTTTGTAGCTATGTATCTGGCCAATCACGATCTTTGGATTGCTAGGTGTCTCGATGACACGACATCGAGCTGACAACTCGTGCGAACCGAAGAATACCCAATTCTTATGCGGGTCTCCCAGCTCAGGCATTTCACGCAACTCACTGCGGGGATACTTCGTCCCTTCCGTCGTCGCCCCCACGACAGGGCACCAAAAGACCATGGATCCTGTTGAATCCAGATAGAAATGAGGATCATTGAAGCCCTCAGTCAGCTCGGCACCTGAGATCTCTCTTGGCTTACCTTCGTAGCCGTTTTCCGCGTTAGTTGGAAGCGTCAACTTCCAGTGCTTTAGGTCGAATTGGCTACCCGGATGCAGTCCAGACATGGAATCCATCGAAGCGGCAACCCTTTTCAGCACAGGTTCGTCGCCCTCACAACAACTCAAACAGCGACAGAACAAACAAGCTAGCAGGAAGCCACTGAAGAAGAATGGACGCATGGCCGATCAGAAAATCGAGAACGAAATAAAGGAGCCGCCAAGAAAAGCCCGTCGGCTCTTCAGGGAGCACATGGTAACCAATTCACCTTGGCAGCTCACTTTGTTCGGTTTGTTCGCCACCACCTTCGGCTTCACAAACCGAGACAGGTGATTGACGTCGCTCACATCAAATTCCCTCTCCTTAAGCCAAGGCAACCACCGGTATGAAACCGTCCGTGGGTGGAGGTAAGCTACAGTCCAGGAAACCTAACCTTGCCATTATTTTGATTTTAGCCATGCCCCAACGTGTTGCCATTGTCGGCTCTGGAATGATCGCCAACTTTCACGCTCGAGCGATCCAAGATGCCGAAGACTGCGAGCTGGCAGGCGTTCACTCCCGGCGGCCTGAAGCCACTCAAGAATTTGCCAGTAAGTATGACGCGAAACCATATGAGACGCTGGATTCACTTCTAAACGATACCGATGTCAACGTGGTATCTGTCTGCACTCCCTCGGGTGCCCACTTGGATCCAGCTGTCGCGGCTGCTCGAGCCGGAAAGCACGTTGTCGTAGAAAAACCGCTTGAGGTAACCACCGAGCGTTGTGATCAAATCATCGATGCTTGCGAGAACGCGGGCGTCAGGCTGTCTGTTACCTTCCAAAGTCGATTTCACGAATCATCTCGTTTGCTTAAACAGGCGGTTGACGCCAAGCGATTTGGCCGCGTGACCATGGGCTCGGCTTACGTTAAATGGTATCGGTCTCAAGAGTATTATGACTCCGGGGCGTGGCGAGGCACATGGAAACTAGATGGCGGTGGCGCGCTAATGAACCAGGCCATCCATAGCGTTGATCTCTTGCTTTGGTTGATGGGTGACGTCAAACGGGTCAGCGCGATGACCGCCATGATGGCTCATGAACGCATCGAAGTGGAAGACGTTGCCGTGGCAACGATCGAATTTACCAGTGGCGCACTCGGAATCATCGAAGCATCAACAGCGACTTATCCGGGAACCTTCAAGCGAATTGAAGTCAGTGGCTTCTCGGGTTCCGCTACGCTCGAAGAGGAGGGGATTACCCAATGGGCGTTCGAGGAATCCCATCCAGACGATGAGGAAATACTGGCAAGGATGTCGGATGCGAATGAAACCGGCGGTGGAGCTGCTGACCCCGCCTCGATCGGACATCATGGACACGCCAAGCTATTTGAAGAAGTCGCATGTAGCATTCGTGAAGACCGACCATCACTACTCGATGGGCACGAGGGAAGACGGAGTGTTGAATTGATCGAAGCGGTCTATAAGAGTGCAAAGAGTGGATCGTGGATTGAAATAGGTTAGGCTTCTTTGGAGCCCAAGCTTTGACCGCACGTGATACAACAAAGATCGCTCAAAACGTCATTTCATGAGACGCCGCAAAGCAGGAACCTGGGACCACAAAAGGTTCCACTACGTGATGGGTTGCACCCATCGAACGGCTGTTGATTCAAGACGTCCGTACAGATGCGGGAATTTCTGATCCTCTCGTGAGACCTCCCAGCGAAGTTGCTCACCCATCATTTCGGGATCCACCGCAACCAATAACAGACCTGTCTGACCCGCGTAGTGTTTCTCTAGGGTTCCGGCGACTTGAGAAGCCGCCGAAAGATGGATGAATCCATCGCGCACGTCATGTTCGCTACCATCAAAGCCATCATTATCGATCAAGTTCTTATGCTGATCCGCTGTAAGTATTTTGTAAACAAAGGATTCATCGAGTGAATTGACATCCATTGATCAACCTACCATTTCTGAAATGAGTCTGAGGGCGATTTGCACAGCTTCGTTGCGACGCCCTATTCGCTTCGGCTTTGCTAACTGGTTGGCGTGTACGTTGATCTTGAGATCGTCTCGATCTCTTGCGGCCGTTCCGATGTACACGACACCATCAACTTCGGGCAGCGCACCAGGACCAAGATGGCCGGTAATCGCCAACCCCAAAGTTGCCATGGGCGTCTTCTGCATGATGCCAGAAACTAATTGGTGCGCGACCGGAGCACTCTCGGCAGTCAATTTTTCAATGGTTTCCTTGTCCACGCCCAACCAATCGGACTTCAGATCCGGGTGATAAACAACCGCACTACCGAGTAGAACACTCGAAACGCCGGGAACGGAACCTAGCTCGGCCGCGATCGCACCGGCAGTGCACGACTCAGCAAGAACAATTCGGTGTTTCCCGTCGACAAGCTGCTGCACGACTGAATAGGCATCAACCATTGTGAAGAACTCCCTTCACACTGGTTGTAATTGATACCGGATGAGATCAGCAAGGGACCGAACACGACCCGCCATCGCATGAATAAGCCAAGCCAATGAGTCTCGCCACCCAGGCTCTCACAACTTCAAGGCTATTAGGATGCGACGTGAAGCGGTGTTCGCCCGGTCTGCTTTCGAAGCCACTGCTTCAACTCGAACTGTTTTGTCCATAGCTGATGGCTAAACCTGTTCGAAAGCGATGGCGCCGAGACGCGAAGTCGGTAAACACGTCTTGACTCCTTGGCAAAGCGTTTCTTGTACGACTCATCACCGCGCATATAATCCAGCGCGACCAAATCACTGCGGTACAACTCGAGCAGACTATCGATACACAAGATGCGGCCAGGTTCC